>NZ_JARSMD010000021.1:0-184590 GCF_035811335.1 Schinkia azotoformans | reverse complement strand
ATGGGTAAGCCGTATGCCTTAATAGGGCACGTACGGTTTGATAAGGGGGAAGCCTTGAAAGAGGTTTCCCTACTTTATTATTTGTTCATATTTTTGTCGAAATTTGTATAACTTTCTGATATGAAAAAGTAGTTTAATAATAGTGTTAATGGTTAATTGCACAAAAATATTATTTTAAGAAAGCACTTTCAATGATGGAGAGTGTGATTTAAATTACAGTCAGGTATTTTTAATCAGGCTAGTATAATATTGGATGTTTTTGCATGAAGGGGGTGTTCACAAATGAATCGAAAATCATGCCCAGACGAGTACCCTATCACTCTCTTTGTTAATGGTCAAAATCTAGCAACTTACCAACTTACAAACCGAGATTTAGAAGATTGGGCAGTTGGCTATTTATATTCCGAGGCAGTCATTAGCTCCCCTAATGACCTTAAAATGATCAGAATTGATGAATCGCGAGGTAGGATATTGGTAGAAACAACCAGTGACTTTGATATCGATCTTTTTCGTGAAAAACAAATGAACTTTTCAGCTGGTTGTGGCAGAGGAATTACCTTTTTTTCGATGTCAGATGTTAAAAGTTTTACTAAAGTTAAAACAAATCGGACCGTTTCACTTTCTTATTTGTTAAAGAAACGGCATGAATTTGCGATAAATTCACCGCTATATTTGGAAACAGGTGGAATGCATGGTGCCTGCATTGTCGATCGCGAAGGTAAAATCTATGTTCGTGAGGATATCGGCAGACATAATGCTGTTGATAAAATTATTGGTTTCGCCTTACGCGAAAATATGAAACCTGAAGATCTCATCCTGCTTACTACAGGACGAATTTCATATGAAATGCTTTCAAAGGCTGCCAGATTTGGCTTTGGCATTGTGGGTTCAAGGACAGCCGCCACAAAGCAGGCTATTCAATTGGCAAACTATTTGAATGTAGAAGTCATTGGCTACATTAGAGGGAAAATGATCAATGTTTACACTTCTTGTGGCCGCGTCTTAAAAGATCTTAATGACAAAGTAGCTGGAGATCTATGATCAAGCAACAAGTGAAAGGAGAATAATGTATGGCAGAATTGACTAGAAGACAATTCCTCAAATTGTCCGGTGCGACAGCAGCCACATTAGCCATTGTTGAGCTTGGCTTTAATGAAAAAGAGGTACAAGCAAAGTCTAAACAATTTAAATTAGCTGAAGCCACTGTTACACCAACGATTTGCTGCTATTGCGCAGTTGGCTGTGGAATACTTGTTCATACAAAAGACGATCATGTATTGTTCACAGAAGGAGACCCAGATCACCCTATTAATGAAGGATCGCTTTGTAGCAAAGGTACAAATATCCGTCAGGTGTACGAATCTCCACGTCGTGTGACAAAGCCACTTTATCGTGCGCCTGGGAGCAGTGAGTGGGAGGAAAAATCATGGGAATGGATGTATGACAGAATTGCAAAAAAGGTGAAAGAAACACGTGATCAAACATTTGTGACCCATGATAATGGGCTACCTGTTAATAGAACTGAGGCTATCGCGTCCCTTGGTGGAGCAGCTTTAGATAATGAAGAGGACTATTTGCTTGCTAAGCTTATGAGAGGGCTGGGATTAACCTATATTGAACACCAGGCACGTATATGACACAGCTCTACGGTTGCCGGTCTGGCACCTTCATTTGGTCGTGGAGCAATGACAAATCATTGGAATGATATTCAATATTCTGATTGCATTTTAATCATGGGTTCAAATCCCGCTGAAAACCATCCGATAAGTTTCCGTTGGATTTTAAAAGCGCAAGAAAAAGGCGGTAAGATTGTATCCGTAGACCCGCGTTTTACACGAAGTTCAGCGAAAGCTGATATTTACGCACCATTGCGTTCAGGTACAGATATTGCCTTTATTGGCGGTCTAATTCATTATGCGATTGAAAACAATCTATATCATAAAGAATATATTGTGAAATATACAAACGCAGCCTACATACTAGATGATGCGTATGATTTTCAGGATGGCTTATTTAGCGGTTTTGATGAAGCAGGCCGAAAATATGATCAAGCCACATGGAGATTTAAAAAGGATGCTGCTGGCAGTGTATTAAAGGATGAAACATTAGAAGATCCACGCTGTGTGTTCCAAATCATGAAAAAGCACTATTCTCGTTATGATATTGATACAGTTATTTCTGTAACCGGAACACCAAAAGAAAACTTCCTTGAAGTAGCTAAAGCTTTCTGTGGTACAGGGAAGGCTGGTAAAACAGGTACAATCATGTATGCAATGGGTGGAACACAATCTACTCATGGATCTCAAAACGTGCGTGCCTATGCGGTTATTCAGTTATTATTAGGAAATATTGGACTTCCTGGCGGCGGCGTTAATGCCCTTCGCGGTGAATCAAATGTTCAGGGTTCAACGGACTTTGGGCTCTTGTATCACAATATTACTGGTTATCTAAACACACCGATAGACAATGAAAAAATGGCAACTCTTCAAGCGTATCTTGATAGTGAAACACCAAAATCAGGGTATTATGTGAACAAGCCGAAATTTTTTGTGAGTTATCTTAAAGCGATGTATGGGGAAAACGCAACAGCCAATAACGAGTTTGGTTATCAATATCACCCGAAATTAAAAGCAGGGAAAAACAATTCCTATATGGGATTATTTGACGAAATGTATGAAGGGAACCTCAAAGGGCTGTTCCTATTTGGACAAAACCCGGTTGTTGGATCACCGAACTCTACAAAGTCCCATAACGCGCTTGCCCAATTAGATTGGATGGTTTCAATTGACCTTTTTGAAACAGAGACGTCCGCTTTCTGGAAAAAGGAAGCTGGGAAAAATCCTGCTGAAATTAAGACTGAAGTTTTCTTTTTACCTGCATGTAGTTCATATGAGAAAGAAGGAACCGTTACGAATTCTGGCCGTTGGATGCAATATCGTTGGCAGGCAATTCAACCAAAAGGAGATTCCAAGGGTGATTTAGAAATCATTCACGTTTTGGCTCGCAAATTAAAAGAGCTGTACAAAAATGATTCTTCACCAGTTGCAGCACCATTCAATGCAATGAGTTGGAACTTTGGCGAGCATGATCATCCGGATATCGACCTTGTTCAACGTGAAATCAATGGCTTTGATTCCAAAACAGGCAAACTCGTTCCTGGCTTTGGGAAGTTGATGGATGATGGTTCAACAGCATGCGGCAACTGGATCTATTGCGGTTTCTATCCGGAGGAAGGCAAAAATCTATCAAAGGCTCGTGATAACAAAGATACAGGCATGAATAACTTCTTAAATTGGTCTTTTGCATGGCCAATGAACCGTCGGATTCTTTATAATCGTTGTTCTACAGACTATAATGGCAAGCCATGGTCTGAAGATAAAAAAGTGATTTGGTGGGATCAATTGAAGAAGGAATGGACAGGTTATGATGTTCCAGACTTTGTGAAAACACAAGCTCCAACTGAGGAAGCGGGACTTAAACCGTTTATTATGAATGCATCCGGTGTGGGTAATTTATTTGCTAACTTAAAAGATGGCCCACTTCCAGAGCATTATGAGCCATATGAAAGTCCAATTCCGAACCCATTCTCCAGTATCGAGGTAAGCCCTGTTGCAGCCATGTTTAGTAAAAAGAGCAACAAGAAAGGAAGCCCTAAAGATTTTCCAATTGTGGCAACAACTTATCGTGTCAGCGAGCATTGGCAGTCTGGATCAATGACGCGGAACCAATCATTCCTTGCTGAACTTATGCCGCATATGTTTGTGGAAATCAGTGAAGAATTGGCTAAGGAAAAGGGGATTAACAATAAAGACCGTGTTATCATCAAATCAGCCCGGGCTGAAATTGAAGTGTATGCTCTAGTTACGAAACGCTTTAAACCTTATAAGATTAAAGGGCAAAAAGTACACCATATCGGCATGCCTTGGAACTACGGCTTTAATGGAATTGCCACTGGCGCTTCCGCTAATGATTTAACAACCTATGTAGGGGATGCTAACTCTCAAATTCCTGAATATAAAGCGTTCCTTTGTGATATAAGGAGGGCATAAGATGACAGAATATATTAAATATGTAGATGTAACGAAGTGTGATGGTTGCCGTGCTTGCATGGTCGCTTGTAAAAGTTGGAACGACCTTGAAGCAGAACCCGAAAGCTTCAACGGCACAATTCAGTCACATGAAACATTGACAGCGAATACGTGGAATTTAATTACGTATCAAGAAAAAGAAATGAATGGGCGCTTTGAATGGTTATTCCGTCATAAATCTTGCCTTCATTGTACGGATGCAGGCTGTGAAAAGGTTTGCCCGGAAAATGCAATCAGCTACACAGATTATGGTTCAGTTGTAGTTGACTATGATAAATGTGTCGGCTGTGGGTATTGCGTCGAAGGATGCCCGTTTGATGTGATCCAGCTAACCCACTATATTGATGAAAATGGGAGAGAGCAGCGTCGTGCCCAAAAATGTACTTTATGTACAGACCGTCTTGATGAAGGTTTACAACCTGCTTGTGTAAACTCCTGTCATACAGATGCATTAATGTTTGGGGAAAAAGATGAAATGTTAGCACTTGCCGAAAAGCGTGTTAAAGAAGTGAAAGAACGTTATCCCAAAGCACATATCTATAATCCGCCTGGTGTAAATGGCACTCATACTATTTATGTTCTTGTGGAGGACCCTGAGTTTTACGGCTTGCCAAAGAACCCGAAAGTACCAACCTCAGCTAAGATTTGGAAAGACTATGCACAGCCGATAGGAAAAGCATTATTAGGGGTAACAACGATGGCTGTTCTCGGCAGTATGGTTTCTAACAAATTTTTAAATCCTTATCATGGTGGAGGCGATTCTGATGAGCAAAAGTAGTGAGCGCATGGTTAAGCGTTTTGGTTTGCCGTTTCGTATTGCCCATTGGACTGTAGCATTTTCGTTTTTGGCGCTGTATATAACTGCACTGCCGATGTATACCGAGTTTTTCGATTGGCTCTGGCCGATATTAGGTGGTCCGGCTAATGCCAGGATTTTGCATAGAATTTTTGGAGTAACTTTGATGGTTCCGCTTTTCATTATGATTTTCTTTGATCCAAAGGCATTGTTACATTGGCTTAAAAGTGCCTTTACTTGGGGTAAGCATGATATCCAATTTTTATTGGCTTTCCCACTCGTGTTTTTTGGGAAAGATAAGGAATATCCAAAGCAGGACTTTTACAATGCTGGAGAAAAAATAAACTCTTTACTTCAATTATTTTGTGGTATTGGGATCGTCGGTTCAGGGATCATCATTTGGAAAACAAACTGGTTCCCAAATTGGCTTGTTGATATCGGCTATCCTGTTCATGCTATTTGTGTAGGGCTCTCTGTAGCCGTTGTGATTGGGCATGCTTATTTGGGTACATTTGCCCCCGACGGATGGAAAGCATTTCGTGGCATGGTAAAAGGTGAGGTATCAGAAGAATGGGCGAAGCACCATCATGGCCGTTGGACCGATGAAGTAGAGAAAGCGAAAAAGGAAAAAGGTGCTTAAACTTATGTCAGTTATCAATAAGGAATATATTGACCTTCAAAAAGAGATCTTAAAAAAACAATCATTGTGGAAAAAGGAAATCAGTCAAGATTTTCACCATAGTGAGCTTTCGATTAAAAATGAAAATATGCCATTAATTGAGCAATTGGATTTCAAGGTGCCCATTCCAATTTATAAGTCATGGATTTTAGAATTAATGGAATTACTATCTGATAGACAACCATCTCTAACAAGCGAAATGGGTCAAATTAAAGAGTTGTTAAATGATGTGATTTTGGAACAATGGGTTGATGAAGTGCTTACTTTCAATGAATATTATTTCACACATTTGGTCCAAGAATGGAAAGTAAGTGAATGGATTCCGCAGTTTTTAGCCGAACATGCCATTCGTCCTTATTTGCGTCAAATGGCAGATGTTTATGCTGAAGACCTTACTAGCTTTAAGCATACAGGAACATGTCCATGCTGCGGTGAACCGGTGCGTCTTGCCAGATTAGAAGGCAAAGTAGGTAAGAAAGTTCTGTACTGTCCACGGTGTTATGCATCTTGGTCCGAAAAACGAACAAAATGCTCTCATTGCGGTGTGGATCATGATGATAAAATGAACTATCTTCATCTGGAAAATGACCCAACAAAACAGTTGTATGTTTGTGATGATTGCAATGGCTATGTTAAAGTAATGGATGAAAAACAAGTATTAAAAATAGAAGAACCAGCCCTTTTGGACCTAAACACAATTCATTTAGATATACTTGCCCAAGAAAAAGGATATGGTGTTACGATAGAAAAAGATAGAGTTAACTAAGGCGGTGGGATTTTACACCGCCTTTTTTCAACTGTTTAGTTTAAGAGTTAAATACTAAATTGAGTAGGTGGGACAAGCATGAATGCAACAGCAATCATCCTAGCTGGTGGAAAATCCAGCAGAATGGGCACAAATAAAGCACTATTACCAATGGATGGAAAACCAAATATCGAGTTGATTAAAGACCAATTAACACCTTTTTTTTCTGATATAATAGTCGTAACGAATGATTTTGAAGCCTATGAATTTTTGAAAGTGCCGATGGTAAAAGATGAGTACGTAGGGAAAGGGCCACTTGCCGGTATTCATACAGGATTAAAGAACAGCAACACAGAAACCAACTTTTTCGTCGCTTGTGATATGCCTTTTGTCTCAGGTGAATTAGCTCAATATCTAGTTTCCTTATGCGAGAATTATGATGCGGTTGTTCCAAATATAAACGGAACATTACATCCGCTATTCTCTGTTTTTAAGAAAGAGACACTACCAAAGATAGAACAATGTTTGCAAGCGGAACGCTTACGAATTAGAGACTTTCTTAATGAAGTAGCAGTACTTTTTGTACATGAAAATGATATAGACCCTGTCCTGGTTGGTAATATCGAAAAAGTATTTTATAATATGAATTATCCTGTGGATTATGAAAAAGCTAGAAATTGGCTAAAGCAGTAAGTGATTTTTTACGGTAAATTACGGGGGGAGGGGTTATTTTTGCAATTTTTTAAAGTAAAATCAGTTGAGGAAACATATGACTTAATAAGACAACATGTCAAAGCCATTACTACACAAGAGACTGTTTTTCTATCTGAAGCATTACATAGAATACTAGCGGAGGACCTTGTTTCATCTGAAAATATTCCAAGCTTTCGCCGCTCTACGGTTGATGGTTATGCTATTAAAGCTTCGGATATTTATGGTTCCTCAGAATCTATGCCCGGCTTTCTAAATGTTGTTGGAGAAGTCCACATGGGAGAGGAAGTAAGCCAAGAACTGGAAGCCGGCGAAGCGATGTATATCCCAACTGGAGGCATGGTTCCAAAAGGTGCTGACAGTGTAATTATGATTGAACATTGTGAAGATATTAGCGGGTTATTAAATACGTATCGTTCGATTGCACCTGGTGAAAATATTATTGGCATTGGTGAGGATATTAGGGAAGGTGAAACGTTTCTTACAAAGGGGACAATGCTAAGACCACAGGAAATCGGTGCCATCGGTTCATTAGGAATTGATCGAGTGAATGTTTACCAAAAAATCACTGTCGGTTATTTATCATCTGGTGACGAAATCGTCCCATATGAAACAAATCAGATCTTACCTGGACAGGTTCGTGATATTAATGTCTTAACCATTGGCAATATGGTCAAAGAATGGGGTTATGATTTTGTTTACGGTGGAATAGTCCCGGATCAATATGAGATCTTCCAAAAACGAGCGGCGGAATTAGCTGAAAAGGTAGATTGTCTTATCCTGTCGGGAGGCAGTTCCGTCGGTGCAAAGGACTATACAACCGAAGTTATACAATCAATCGGAGATCCGGGTGTATATGTTCATGGTGTATCAGTTAAGCCCGGGAAACCGACGATCCTATCTCAAGCGGGTGGGCTTCCTGTTATTGGGCTTCCTGGGCATCCGGCTTCGGCAATGATTATCTTCCAATTATTTGGTAGTGAAATCTTAACGAGATTAAGCGGAGGAAAAACAAGTGAATTGCCATCTAGAGCGATTGCTAAGATGAAGAAAAACATTCCGTCATCACCAGGCCGCTCAGATTATATACGTGTAAAATTAAGCTTTGAAGAGGGAGAATGGTGGGCAGAACCAATCTTAGGGAAATCAGGTTTATTAAAAACGTTAGTTCAAAGCGACGGTATAATTGAAATTCCTTCTAATAAAGAAGGGGTAGTGATAGGTGAAGCGGTTTCTGTTATTTTGCTGCGGTAGGAAGGTGAAAATTCTTGAAGGATAAAAGGTACGGTAGAAAGATATATTTAGAGGACAAGCCCCGAAGTCAGGCATTACAGGAATTACTAGATGCATTTACATTTGAACGTGTGATTGAAAAAGTGCCAACTCCAGAGGCGCTCGGTAGAATAACTGCTGCTCCAATTTATGCTCGGCTTTCGCAACCACATTATCATGCCTCGGCCATGGACGGCATTTCTGTAATAGCTGAAGAAACCTATGGTGCACATGAACAAAACCCTGTACAATTATCTATATCAAATGGTCAGTTTATATACGTCGATACGGGAAATCCAATTCCCTCCCCTTTCGATGCCGTTATTATGATTGAAAATGTACATGTTGTAGATGAAGATACGATTGAAATTATTGAACCAGCGACACCATGGCAGCATATCAGGCCTATTGGGGAAGATGTTGTAACAGGGGAAATGCTGCTACCACAAGGACATAAGCTGCGACCAGTTGACCTTGGGGCGTTACTTGGCGGAGGAGTCTTTGAAGTTCCCGTCACCAAAAAGCCAATCGTTTCGATCATTCCTACAGGTAATGAAATCGTTAGTCCGAGTATCGACGTGAAACCCGGAGAAATTATTGAAACGAATGGGACTGTATTTGCGGGCTATGTAACGGACTGGGGAGGGGCTCCAGTTAAAGAGGAGATCGTTAAAGATAACCCGGATTTAATTCGCCAGGTTCTTCTAACTGCAGCAGAAAAATCAGATATTGTGATAATCAATGCTGGATCATCTGCGGGCTCAAAAGATTATACGGTTCATATCATTGCTGAAATCGGCCAAGTATTATCACATGGCGTTGCAACACGTCCAGGTAAACCCGTTGTCCTTGGGAAAATTC
The DNA here is from genome assembly GCF_035811335.1 of Schinkia azotoformans. NCBI lineage: Bacteria > Bacillati > Bacillota > Bacilli > Caryophanales > Bacillaceae > Schinkia > Schinkia azotoformans. Next base: position 175,438 of record NZ_JARSMD010000021.1, on the reverse strand, counting down.
ATAATACAGTGGTGATTGGACTTCCCGGCTATCCTGTTTCTGCTTATCTAGCGATGGAATGGTTTGTCCGGCCGCTTATTTGTGAATATTTAGGAGTGGCCGAGCCGGAAAGAGAGAAATTAACGGTTAAACTTGGTCGTCGCGTTATCTCGAATATGGGGTCCGAAGATTTTGTTAGAATGAATATTGGCTATGTGAATGGTCAATACATTGCGAACCCGCTGACAAGGGCAGCAGGTGTAACAATGTCGATGGTTCGGGCGGATGGCCTACTGCTGGTTCCGGCTGAAAGCCTCGGTTTAGAACAAGGTGAAATGGTGGAGTTGGATTTATATAAACCATTAAAGGTGATCAATAAGTCGATCTTGTTTAGCGGCAGTCATGACTTAACTATTGATATAATATCTTCCCAAATCCGGAGTCAGGATATTAATAGGCAAATCATTTCGTCCCATACTGGCAGCATGGCAGGACTTATGGCGATCCGAAAAGGGGAAGCCCATATTGCCGGTATTCATTTATTAGATCCGGACTCAGGTGAGTATAACTTGCCTTTTATAAAAAAATATATCAACGATCAAAAACTAGTATTATTAAGATTTTTGAAAAGGGAGCAAGGCTGGATTGTTGCCAAAGGAAATCCAGATCATGTTCATTCGGTCAATGATTTAATAGAAAAGAACTTAAATTTCGTTAATAGACAAAAAGGTGCCGGTACGAGAATTTTATTTGATCATCTATTGAAAAAAGCCAATCTTTCTTCTGAAAGTGTAAAAGGCTATCAAAGGGAAATGTTCTCACATTTAAGTGTTGCGGCTGAGGTAAAACAACAGGAAAAAAGCGTCGGACTAGGTATTTATTCAGCTGCAAAAGCGATGGATTTAGATTTTATTCCGATTGCAGATGAAAGTTATGACCTATTAATGACAGCCTCCTTCTATGAAAGCGAAGGTGGAAAATTGTTAGAAACTGTACTGCGATCCAAAGAGTTTAAAAACACAGTAGAACAACTAGGCGGCTACAAAGTGATCCAGGATTTCCAACCCTACTACATTTAATTTAGATGTATTGAATCAGTTACAATTCTGCGACAATTTAATAGTTTGAGTTGTGAAATAACTTTGAACACATGAATGACTATATAGCCAAAATACTATGAAAAAGCGTATAATATATTTATCTTAAGGTGGTTAATATCACTGCTAGATATTCAAATTGATGTAGGAGGAAATTATCATGTTATCGAACATTGGAATTCCAGGCTTAATTCTTATTCTAATTTTGGCATTGATAGTATTTGGACCAAAGAAACTACCTGAAATAGGAAAAGCCACGGGTCAAACGATTCGGGAATTCAAAAAGTCAACTAAAGAATTAACTAGCGATGTTGTAGAAGAATTTGATGAAGTGAAAAAAGAAGTAAAAGACCTTAAAAACTAATATAGCTTCCAAACAACTTTAGGAGTGAACATTTATGCTATCAAATATTGGTATACCAGGATTAATCTTAATTCTTGTAATTGCACTTGTAGTTTTCGGACCATCTAAATTACCGGAGATCGGTAAAGCAGTCGGCAGTTCATTAAAAGAGTTTAAAAAAGCAACAAGTGAACTGGCAAAAGATGATGATGAACCTAAGAAGATTGAGGAACAAAAGAAAGACACTATGTAATATAGAAGGTAGAGGGAAGGTGTAGGATCTATCATCTTACATCTTCTTTCCAGTTATACAGCTAAGAAATTAAACATATGCTCTCATCGTTTGGGGGGACTAATTTGGAACAAGATCAAAGTATGAATTTGGTTGGACATCTTGATGAGTTGCGGAATCGTATCATTATCACAGGTGTTGCCTTTATTATTTTCTTTATTGCAGCATTTATTTATGTCCAAGAAATATATGACTTTTTTGTAAGGGGATTGGATTTTAAGCTGACCGTTTTAAGTCCAACGGAGATCGTATGGGTTTATATGCAAATTGCCGGTATTGCTGCAATAGCATTAACAATTCCGGTACTTGCCTGGCAACTTTGGCTGTTTATTAGACCGGCTTTGAAACCTATAGAACAAAAGGTCACGCTTTCCTATATTCCTGCACTATTTATTTTGTTTATAGCGGGCCTTTGCTTTGGTTATTTCTTTATTTTTCCGATTGTATTTGATTTTTTACTAGGCTTAGCCGGCGAAAATATGCAAAATATGTTCACGATTGAGAAATATTTTGGCTTTTTGTTAAGAATTACCTTGCCGTTTGCCATCCTTTTTGAATTGCCTGTTATCGTTATGTTTTTAACAAGCCTTGGCATCATTGATCCAGTTAAACTGTCTAAAATTAGAAAATATGCCTATTTAGTATTAGCAATTGTTTCTGCCGTCGTTACACCCCCAGATTTCTTATCACAAACATTAGTAATGATACCATTGTGTTTGTTGTATGAAATCAGTATTCAATTATCTAAAGTGGTATATCGGAAAAAACTGAAAAAGGATAGAATGGCAAAAGAAGAATTTGGAATGCTGGATCCTGAAGAGCAAGAATTAATGGAAAAAGAAAAAACAGCAGAATAAAGCTTATGAATACTAAGTAAAACACGCCTGATCATTGGTCAGGCGTGTTTATCATTATGCCCGCAACTTGCTGTAAGCGGTCGTAAAATTGTTCGCGAATGGGCCCTTCTAAACCGATATCGTCCATTGCTTCTCTCATGCACGCTAGCCATGCAGTGGCCCTTGTTGGCGTAATTTCAAAGGGCATATGCCTTGCTCTCATCGCAGGGGGGCCGAATTCATCACTATAAAGAGTAGGGCCACCAGTAAACTGTGTTAAAAACATTTTCTGTTTTCTTTTAATTTCTTCCATATCTCCTTCAAATAAAGGACTTAGAATTGGATTTGCATAAACCTTTGGGTAAAAGGAATTCACAAGCTTTTGGATTATTTCTTCCCCACCAAGCATTTCATATGGAGTTTCAAAATTCATTCTATCACCTATTTTTCCTATTTATTATACTATAATATATCAAAAGAAGGTTTTGATAAAAGTGATTTATATCACACTTTCTATTATGGCATAGAAAATAGATTCTTGGTAAAATAATGTGAAACTTGTGGAACTTGTATATAGAAAGGACGTTATTCTTTGAAAAAACCATTTTACCAATTTGTACTAAAGTTTCGAACAACGAAAAAAGGAGATATACTAGGTCAATTTGCAGAAGAGGTTTATAAAGACCATAGTTTTCCTAAATATTCTTCAGATTATCACGAAATCAGCAGCTATTTGGAATTAAATGATACAGCCCTACATTCAGTTAGTATCTTTGACCAAGTGTGGGAAATGTATGAACAGGAAGTTATTGGATTATAGATAAAAATGTTTTTCTCAAATCATTTTGCCAACATTTCTAAGCAATATAATTTTCGTACAGCGGAAATTATAAAAAAGAAAGGGAAAAAAATTTGGGAGGAACAGACACGTGAAAATAAAATCACTAAAATTAATCGTAATGAGTGTATCATTGTCAATAATGGGTGCCTGCGGTGTTAATAATGCAAACGAGGAGCAGGATATTTTAAACCCTAATGCAGCTACCATTTCTAGTATGAATACATCATTAAATAGCGATCAATATCCGCATACAGTACCGATGCTAACGAATGGTGCGAAGTACGAATTTAGAATTGCGGATGGGCGTTCGGGTGGAATGTATAATTTTGATGGTGGAGATTACCGTCAACAAGAGCAGCAAAACCAGCAATATTTACAGCAGTACCGACAACAATTCCAACGGGTACCACAAGCTCCTCAGGAGCAAGTACAACAAGTGCCACAACAACAAGTACCAAAACAACAAGCACAACAGGCTCCAAAGCAACAAACACAGAAAACACAGCAAGCTGCTCCTACTGCAGGCATAAGTGCTGCTGAATCAAAAGTTGTGCAATTAACAAATGTAGAGCGGAGAAAAAATGGGCTGCCTGATTTGCAAATGGACACAGCTTTAAGTAAGGTTGCTCACGAAAAAGCGAATGATATGCAGTCCAAGCATTATTTTTCACATACAAGTCCAACCTATGGATCACCATTTGATATGATGCGTGATTTTGGCATTACTTATCGTTCTGCGGGTGAAAACATTGCCCAAGGCCAAACAACACCGGAAGAGGTTGTTCAGGCTTGGATGAACAGTGAGGGGCACCGTAAAAACATTTTAAGTGCTGATTTTACTCATATAGGAGTAGGTTATACACAGCAGGGGAGTTATTGGTCACAAATGTTTATAAAAAAATAATCACGAAATAAAAAAACAGGCTGTCTTAAACTTACCATTTCGGATAAATTTAGGACAGCCAGTTCCTTTTAAAAATAAAGCTTTTTAATTTTATCAATGACATAATCTGTATGATTAGATACTTGTGGAATGGAATATCCGACATAAAGTGGTGATGTCGGAAAACGAGGAATGACCTTAACAGCGATTTTTCCAGCATACTCGTAAAAAAACAAATTATAGCTATTACAATTTCGATTAAAGTGATTCAAAATATAGTGAGTGGCAATCTGGATATCCTCTGCAAAAGTTTTTAAGCCCGATTCAGCTTCCATGATCACATTAAATTCGTAAAAGCCCATTCTAGGGTATTTTGAAATGTTAAATTCCACCCCGTCTTGAACCTCGATCGGAACCCCAATAAAATGATCGTCGTGTAATGAATCCAGATAGTTAATATGATCGAGTCCAACAATTTGCATATGGGGATGACGTAGTGAACCACCGGATAATGGACCATGATTTTTGAAAAAAAGCACAGATTTATACTTCTTAGTCTTAATCATCTCTTTCCAATGGTTGAGTCCAAACGAAATGACTTTATATAAGTGCTCCTTACTATACTCGGATAATTCTGATTGGCATTCATCTGTCTCAATAATGACCGTTTGAAACGTTTTTTCTAATGTAGGATATTTATTTTTCAGCCAAATGATTGAGCCGTCAGTATCAAAAATATCTGTAAGCGCATCCCGCTTACAAAAAGGGCATGTTGTATCAGAATGAATTAGACTGTTTGGCTTTTGCGAACCAATCGAGGAATCAAATATTAAATGATTATGCATAATCGAGTTTGCTCCTTTAACAGTTTCCTATAATAAGTTTATTATAGATTTAAAGGCTTTACCACTAAAAAGCTAGTTTGATTATTAAAGCCTGTTTTTTCCGATTGCTGCACCTTCAAACAAAATCCTCCATACAATGTTAGTAACTGTAAATAGAAATGGAGGGCAATAAATTCATGCAAAATAAAAATAATAACAATAATATGTTTGGGAATATCGAGAAGAAAACAGGTGTCAATATGAGTGACATTTTGAAATTGGCAAACTCTTTATCTAATGCAAATTTCAAAGATGAAAACACAGTAAGAAGAGTGATCCAGCAGGTAGCACAATTAGCCGGTAAACGCGTTCCAAAAGAAAAAGAAGACATGCTAGTTAAATCAATTTTAAGCAATAATATGCCAATGGATTTAAACTCATTAACGAAAATGATGAAATAAGCTTCATGTACTAAATAAAGAGGCTAGCTCATTCGAGAAAGCCTCTTTGTGTGTTAATGAATGATTATTTCCGGAATGGAAATCATCATATCCGAAGACATTTTTGGTTCATAGCTTCGATATTTAATTAGGGCTTTTCCCTCTTTTAATACGGAGAGCGATAATATTTTTTCAGGTGACTTTCCTTTTGTCTCGAGAAGGAAATGAACGTCATTTTCAGTTAACGTATATTCATGAAGATCTATTCCTAGTAAATGGCGGCTTGTTTTAATCGTATTGGAATCATTTTTAATAAAGGAGGCCAGCTCAACTAAGGAAAATTTATTATTGTTTCCTTGAAGATGATGAACGGCTTCCTTTACTTTGTCCGTAATGGTATGAAAAATTGTTTTAAAATCCAAGACAATCCTCCTATATTTATCCGTCGTCTTCACTTTCATCCTGGGCATGTTCGATATAGTCATCTAATGGCAGGAATGAAAGGACTTCTTTTATGATTGTGTTTCCCTTTTGGTTAACCATTTCTTGTCCAAACGCATTTTTTGCCTTCACCGCTATTTTAATAGTATGAGCAAAGGCTTGTGACTTAGTCATTTCCATGTTTTCTCAAAGTGTGCATAAGATTCAAAACAAAAAGCGTTATCTCAAGCGATGCCCCTTTTTAAGCGTTTAAAGGTAAGACGTATAAGAATACAGCAAAGAAATGTGCAACAGAACCTAAAAGTACAAATACATGCCAGACTGCATGGTGAAAGATGAATCCTCGCCATACATAAAAAATAGTGCCAATCGTATAAAGAATTCCACCTGTCACTAATAACACCATACCGCCCGTTGAGAGACCAGCAGCAAGCGGCTTCCATGCAAATACTATAAGCCAACCCATTACAACATAAAGGATTGTAGAAAGGTATAAAAATCTTTTGCAAAAGAAGATCTTAAACACTACTCCTAACAAAGCTAGCCCCCATATGATACCGAATAAAGTCCATCCAACCCAACCTTTTATTACGATAAACAAAAACGGAGTATATGTCCCAGCGATAAATAGATAGATGGAAGAATGGTCCATAATTTCAAAAATATCTTTCGCTTTACCCGCTGGAAAACTGTGTACTAGCGTAGAGGAGACATATAAGAGCAGCATTGTCCCTCCAAAAATTGAAAAGCTGATGACATGGAGTACGGATCCTTCTAAACTTGAAAAAACTGTGAGTAAAACAAGTGCTGCAATACTAAGCAGAGCGCCGATACCATGAGTAATTGAGTTTACAATTTCCTCAATTTTTGTAAATGTATGCGTTGTATTCATGAATGATTTACTTCCTTTCAAAGTCGAATACTCAATAATTCGTATTATAACAGAAATGTCGTTGTTCAATGTATTTTAAAGTGATTTTTAAAAATATATCATACCGATATCAAAGTGCTATCAGAATGATAGGGTTGGCTACTTTTTACGGATAGTATAGACCTTTTAATGTTGGCAATAATCAGTAGTAGATTTTAACTTTATTCTCGTGGGTGAAAAAATGAAGAACGCACTTGATATAACCAATTATTTCTTTTCAGAAAATTGGCTTAAACTTTTAGAAGAAGTTACATTTTTTGCAAAGAAAAGCAGGCTTGTTTGGTATCGCGGTCAAAGTAACAATGCTTCCGAAAATGGTTGTTATCCTTTACTTTCAGGGCTTTTTAGACAATCATTTTCGGTAGAGAAAATTTTACAGTGGGAAGAACTAAGCTATAAACGCTTTTTTGAAAATGGCTTTGATTTACACAAAACGGAAAACCAATGGGACCTCCTTTATTTGATGCAGCAATACGGTGTTAAGACAAGATTATTAGATTGGTCTGAATCCTTTGCCGTTGCTTTGTATTTTGCTACAAGAAATTGGGACCATAAAACTTCTTGTTCCATCTGGCTTCTCGACCCTTTCCGGCTTAATCGAATATTTCACAATTTAGATGAATTAACAAGTATGCCAAAAACAATCGATTTCCTAGAAGCTAGGAAAGAATTCCAAAAAACAATGGCGTTAAGCCCTAGAATGAATACATATCGAAGTATGTTTCAAAAGGGTTATTTTACTCTCCAAGGCAATACAAAACAAGGGCTTGAAGAAGAAGAAAATGGGGTGCTTTTACGAGAACGCATCCTTAAACATATCAAAATAGATGTTGAACTTCGAAATGATGTTGAATTGTTTTTGGAGTTAAGCGGGATTAATCAATTAACGTTGTTTCCTGACTTAGGGGGTCTGGCAAGCTATGTTAATCAATGGACGACAACAGATTTAATGAAGCAGAAATTTCTTAAGGATATAAATGATCAAAATTCAAAATTGTTCAGACAAACCTCGTCAGGTAAGATAGAATGGAAAGAGGATGAAAATACGTTTTTACCATAAATCAATTAAATGAAACAAAAATTTAGCAAAATAGGAGTTTAAATAAATGGACTGTGTAAAAAAAGGGGAATGGCTCCAAATCGGAGTACCACAGGAATGGGATCAGGTAAGCGTTGAAAAAATATTGAAGGAAAAATGGAAGGTCCCTAAAAAACTGTTACACCAATTTAGAATGGAAAAAAGGGTACAAGTAAATAGTGAGATCGTAACAAGATGGGATCAACAGCTTAAAAAAGGAGATAAACTGCAAATTCGTTTATTTGTCGATGAGGAATACGGTGCCGCCCCACAATATATTCCGATTGAGGTTTGTTATGAGGATGACCATGTGTTAATTGTAAATAAGCCTGCTGGAATCGATACCCATCCTAATGCCGGGGAACGTGATACACTGGCAAATGCAGTCGCTTATCATTTCCAAGCGGAAGGTCTTCGGACGAAGGTTCGGCATATTCATCGTCTTGACCATGATACTTCCGGTGGTGTCGTGTTTGCTAAACATGCACTGGCGGGCCCCGTTCTTGATCAAATGCTGGAAAAAAGATTGATTTCTAGGACCTATATAGCTTTTGTACATGGGCAAATAAAACAGAAAAAAGGAACGATCACCGCCAAAATCGGACGTGATCGCCATCATCCTACAAGAAGAAGAGTATCAAGCACAGGAGATTTGGCTATCACCCATTATGAGGTTCTCAAATACTACCCTAAGGTCAATGTAACATTAGTAAAGCTTAAATTGGATACGGGGAGGACTCACCAAATCCGGGTCCATATGAGCCATCTTGGATACCCCATTGTTGGCGATATTCTTTATGGTGGAAAACCTGTAGGTATCAAAAGACAAGCCCTACATGCGGAGCATATCCATTTTGTCCACCCATTTACCAATGAAAGTATTGACGTAGCCATCCCATGGAGTGACGATATGAAAAGGTTTCAGAAAACCTTGGCATAATTTCACTCCTTTTGCCAAAACTAGTATAGTGAACATTAAAATTTTGGTAAAAGGAGTGATTTGAATGTCAAATGAAAAAGAAAAACAGCATAAATTAAGCTATGAATCAGATGGAATTATGGGTCATAATCGCCCGGAAAATCCTAGTGAGCAAAATCAAAACAATGAAATGACGGAAGAATTTTTTAATGTAACGCAAAATAGCGAATGAATAGAAAAAGGATTGTTTTCGTTATGAACACCCACGGAAGCAGTCCTTTTTTGGTAAGTAATTGTAAGCTCCTTCCATAATTTACATGATATAATGAAGTGAGATGGTAAAAGGGGTGGTGGTTAAGGTGGATCTAGGTCGGAAACACGAATGGAAAGAAAAAGGTGTTGAGATCGGGTACGTATTGGGACTCTCACTAATACTAGCTGCTATTATTTATTTTTTTGCATCAAATTGGCCTGGCTTTGAGAAGTGGACAAAAATTGCCCTTAGTATTGGCTTGCTTATTTTGTTTTATCTTGTGTCCTATTTAGTAAAATTTATTTTCCAACGACATCCTTCATTAAGCTCCTTATTTTTATTTTTTGGTTCGTTATCATTTGGAGTATGTGTTGCCTTATTAGGACAAATTTACAACTCACATGCAGATAGTTATATGCTATTTGTCGTTTGGTCGATTCCAGTACTCTTATTAAGTGTTATTTCTAAATTTCAGCCATTTTATGTGGCATCATTCATTCTCATCCATTTAGCTGTCTATTTTTATGTGTTTCCATCTTCTGGTGTTCAATATGTTCCGAAAAACTATGCTCAATGGGTCTTTCTAGGCATAGCTATTTTAAACGGTATATTATTTTTTATAATTGAAAAAAATCTTATAAGATCTATTCCACTTCAATATTTAAGTTTGATTGTATTTCATGTTATTATGCTCGGGTTAACAGTAGAGAAGTTATTTGATCCGTTTAATGTTATTGTGAGCTTAATGTATATCGGTTCACTCGGATTTTTATATCGATACTTAACACAAAAAGAACAGAATAAAGGCTTTCTAGTCATACTCGGCTTGGCTTCGATTGCCTTTGTCATAATAAAATTTATTGAGTTTGTTATTTATACCAACACTGAATGGATCTTTCTATTTACTTTTATCCTTCCTTTTATTATTGTTGGCCTTGTTATTTATGGTTTGCGGAAATGGAAAGTAAGCGGGAAAGGGGAGGAAAAGCATTCCTTTTTCAGAAAAATTGTAGTAGGAATTACGACTGCAGTCGCATCGATTATCGCTGGAAGTTCACTTTTTGGGATTTCATTTTTGTTAATCAATGATATTCCGTTTTCCTTCTTTGCCTTTTTTTCAATCGCCCTAATTTTATTGGCCAAAATTAAATCGAATTGGGATTCAATCATTACGTACACATTATTATCCACGGCATTATTTATCGGGATACCGGCAACTTTTGAATCAAATTTGGGCATTGATTTGTTATTCATTGCCGGGCTGCTCTATATTTTCTGGACATTTAAAAATAGAACGATTCGATATATCGTCTACTTAAGTATGATGATTGTGATCACAGGCGCATTATTTGAACCAAATGAGTTTACGAAGGAATTTGTAATAGGCTGCATTTTATTAATTAATGTTGTATTGTATTTGATTTCTAACAGCATATCTAAAACTGCGGTCGGGCATATTTTAATGCATAATAGTATGTTTTATGGTTTATTATCATTTTTTATTTTAACATTCCTGTTTGAGGATCAAAAAACGATATATTATTTGACTAATATCCTGTATTTTGTGACGACAACTTTACTTGTATTATGGTCCCTTAGGAAGAGCTATTCGATTCGCTATCGTGTCTTTTTGGCTTTCTGGTTTGCCTTCATTGTTTACAAGTACTATGATCTTGTCTGGAGTTTAGTCCATAAATCTATAACATTCCTTATTACAGGACTGTTCGTATTACTAATAATCCAGAGGTTTGACAGAGTTCCTAAAGAGAAAATTTCAAGACATTTATTGTCGTTGAAGGCTGCCAGTATTATTGCAGTTATTTTCTTACAGTTGGCTATACTCGGTGTTCAAGTTGGGAAGAGTGAATCACTTCTTGCAAATGGTGATTTAATTAAGCTAGAGCTGGCACCTGTTGATCCAAGGTCACTATTGCAAGGTGATTATTTAGTATTAAGATATTACATTTCATCGTTACGAATTGAGGAAGACGGTTGGAATGAGGTGGTCCGAATTGGACTTATAGAAAACAAGGATGGGCTTTTTAGTTATAGCGGTCACTATGTCGTAGGTAAAGAAGTTCCTGCAGATATGATGAAAAAAGCCGATGTTTGGATTACTGGAAGATTGAAGGGATATGAAAATATCGAATATGGAATTGAAAATTATTTTGTACCTGAGGGGACAGGGCTTGATCTTCAGGAGAAAGTCCGTTACGCCTATGTTAAGGTTGCGGAAAACGGTGATGCCATGCTAGTAGAACTTGCAGAGGAATAGGTATAAATTTTCCATTCACTACAAACCATAATAGGGAAAAACGAAAAGGGAGTAATGAAAATTGGATATTCATCGTGCAAAACAAATCATCTCGTCTCCAAATGAAATCACAGTAACATATCACGGAGTACCTGTTTGGTTACAACATACAAATGAAACGGATCAATCTGTAAGTGTATTTACAAAAGATAATCCAAATGATGTTAGGGTTGTACCAGCCGCAGAGCTTAATGAAAAATAATTCTAACAATAAATGAAGGGAGCCCGGAAAGGCTCCCTTCATTTATTTAAACTAACGTAAAATCTTCTTTTCTAATGGTATGAATAATTTCATTTATTTCATCCTTAGAAAGACTGCGTAACCGATTATTCTCACGACCTAAAAATACGAAAGTGCCAGGAATATTTAATCTGTAAGTTCTGTTATTACTTTTGTTTTCATAGTAATCTTTGTTGCACATCACAATTATCGAAGGATGATTTAATGGCAGTGCCTTTACGTTATCACCAATAATCTCTTGTATTTCCCCATACTTGCCTTTTATAGACTTTATGCACGGTGGAAGATTGGGTTCGCATATCAGTATATTCATTACAAATCTCCTCGGTATAATCTCTTATACTATTGTAACATCAAAAATCCTGATGCAAATATATTAAAGTTTGGTAAAAATTTATGATATTCTTAACTTATTAAGAAAAAAATTCAAATTTTTCATGGTTTAGCTTTTTTTGATTGTACATTCTTCTCAGCATGTTTTTTTAATCCAGTTACAATACTTGCTGTTATTTCTTCACTACAGAGGAGCTTTATGCCATAGGAATAAACATTTAAAGACCATTCTTTTTTCTGCCATAGAATTATACCAGGAGTAATAAATGCTTGTTCATCAATTGGAAAATGTACTTCTATTTCTACTTTTTTTAGAGTTGGAGAAACATTGAGTGAAGAAATCATTTTTAAGCCGTTTGGGCTAATATCAATGATTTGTCCACTACCGAACTCAGTGTTAACCTCGGAATCGTCTATTTTAATGATTTTAAATGTGCAATCAATTGGTTTATTAAAGGTATAACGGAAGCTTTCCTGACGCCGAAATATCATATTATTCCTCATTTATTTACAAATTCTTCCCTTTTAAGTAGTATTATACAATAGAAACCCTATTCTTTTCCATATAAACTATTTAAAAAATTAAAAGTACCCAACACCGTCTTGGATTGCACGGTGCCAGGCACTTGGGATTTTTAAAGAAACTCTTGGCTATTGAAATTTTACATTTTCATAACTACGGCTGTTCCTTCTAAAACCATTTTTTCATATTGATTGTAAATATGTGTATTCATCTTGAGTATTTGCTTATCATCTCTTTTTTCGATTACTTCGCCTACAACGGTTAAGGTATCACCAATTTTTACAGGCGCCTTGAACTTTACATCTTGAGATAAATACAGTGTATTTTTTCCTGGTAGCTTTGTGCCAATTAAAGTAGAAATAAAACCGGCTGTGAGCAGTCCATGGGCAATACGTTCTTTAAACATCGTAGTTTTTGCAAATTCGTCATCCACATGAATCGGATTAACATCCCCTGTCACCTTTGCAAATTCCATCACATCATCGTTCGTAATCGTCTTCGTGTAAATAGCTTTCGTACCAACCTGAATTTGAGAATATGGGACATCACATACTTGGTTTGACTGTTCAATGAAGCTCATCCACATCTCCCCAATCTGTTTAACTTAATAAAGTTACTTTAGTAACGAAAGGTTTTGGGTTTGGAATTTTTCAAATTCCTCTGTAATTTTTTCAAAAACATTTTTCATCTCAAGAGAAATTTCATTAATCATAGATTTCATTTCAGAGCGATTTTTCTCTTGTTGCTGAAAGAGTTCATCAATACTTTTCTCAATTTGGCTTAAGTTTTGAGACATCAATTGTTTGACAGCGTTTTGTGGTGTAAGTGAGATTTTTGATACACGTTCGATTACATCCTCAAGCTGCTTTTGGATATTTTGTAGTGATTCACTTGTGTTTTCGTCTTGATACTTTTCTACTGTGGACAATGCTTTCACCTGAAACTTCTCAGTGATTGCTTTTAATTCCTTAGAATATGAATCTAATAATTTAAAATATAATTCCACCGCGTTTTTCTGTTGATTAAAGGTTTGCATAAACAAATTTTCAAATTGTTTTTGATTGCTATATACTTGCGTCAACCCCTCGTCCCATCGGTCCCAAATAAGATTAATGAAATATTTTGAGTCAAGTGCTGTCATGAATAATTACCCCTTTTTTATTATTTATTTTTATAGTTTCTAGTTTTCTTTTTCTTCGTCTTTCTTCTTACTATGCTGTGGAAAAGTAAACATATTGGTATAAACTGAAAAAAATTGATCAAGTATCGATTGGTAATGCTCAAGCGAATACACACAAGTTTTTAAGTATTGTTCACCTGCCTCTGTTAATGAATAAATTCTTTTTGCCGGTCCAGCTTCTGATGTGTCCCATTCAGACTTAACGAGTGTATCCTTTTCCAATTGTCTAAGCATCCGATATAAATTTCCTTGGTCAATCGTAGAAAAACCAAAGTCCATTAATTGCTGCAAAATTTTGTAGCCATGGCAATTAATATCGCGAAGACTTAAGAGTATGAATGGAACAATAAAATTTTTAGGAGCCTGAAAGGTTTGTTCTGATTTACTAGAAGAGTCTTTAGAATGATTTGTCATATTATTCACCTGCTTTAAAATGTTCTCCCTACATGTAATTTACACATAGATGGATCAATTAAGAACTAAAAAGTGTAAAAAATAAAATAAATTATTGTATTTTGAGTTTTTGGTTCTAATTCAGGTGCAGGGTCATAAGTTAAAAAGGGATTTAAAATAGCGGGTTTTTAGAAAGGAGAACGTCTGTGAACCATTCAAATACGATTGATCCATTTGAGATTTGGAAGAAGGTTTATGATCAAACGGAATCTTATTGGAGTAAAGTGCTGGATGAAAATCTTGCAACAGAAGATTTTTCGATAGGCCTTGGAAAAGTTCTTGATATGAATCTTCAATATAAAAAGTTAGTGAATGATTCCACGAGCGCTTATCTTGAACAAATGAATATGCCTTCAAAAGACGACCTAGCAAAGTTAGCCTCATTAATCATAAATGTGGAAACGAAAGTAGATCAAATAGAAGAGGTTGTAGAAGAGGCCATTGTTGTACAAGCAGACCAGGATAAACAAGCTAGTGAAATTAAGAATTTACAACATGAAGTAAAAAGGATTCATAGAAAAATGGATCAAATTTTAGAGCTACTGCAAAAACAAGCTTAAAACTAAATAGGAAAGAAATTAGGGTAAAAAAGAAGGGATGGCGAGGGGGCACATGGTAAATTCATTAGTAAAAGATTGGGAAAATGTATTTGAAGAAACAGTCCCAAAAGAAATTAAAGATTCGTATATACGAATTAAAAGGGCTTCTGAAATAATGATAACAGAAGCAGAGCCTGAGGTAGGTTTAACACCAAAAGAAGTGATTTGGACAAAAAATAAAACAAAGCTTTATCGTTATGTTTCAAGTCAACCAACTAAACATAAAACACCATTTTTAATGGTCTACGCGTTAATTAATAAACCTTATATTTTAGATATAACACCTGGCTTCAGTCTTGTGGAATATCTTTTGAATCGCGGCTTTGATGTTTATTTGCTTGATTGGGGTACACCGGGAGAAGAAGATAAGCAAATGAGGTTAGATGATTATATTCTAGATTATATTCCTAAAGCAGTTAAAAAAGTATTAAAAACATCAGGTGCTGATGAAATCTCGATGTTAGGTTACTGTATGGGTGGAACAATGACATCGGTTTTTGCTGCATTACATCCTGAGCTACCGATTAAAAATATTGTTTTTATGGCAAGTCCTTTTGACTTTGAAAATACAGGTCTTTATGCAAGATTATTAGACGAACGTTATTTTGATTTAGATAAAGTGGTGGAAACATACGGAAACGTGCCGCCTGAAATGATCGATTTTGGAAATAAAATGCTTAAACCAATTGCAAACTTTTACGGACCTTATGTAAGTTTAGTGGATCGTTCAGAAAATCAAAAGTTTGTTAACTCGTGGAAATTAATGCAAAAGTGGTTAACTGATGGAATTCCGTTTCCAGGTGAAGCTTATCGTCAATGGATTCGCGAATTTTATCAACAAAATAAGCTAATAAAAGGCGAATTAGTCGTACGTGGCCGAAAAGTGGATTTATCCAAGATTAAGGCGAATGTTTTGAATATTTCTGCTGAAAAAGATCTAATTGCAATGCCGCACCAAGTAGAAGCCTTGATGGATGCTGTTTCTAGTGAAGATAAACAATATGTATGCATATCAACTGGTCATATTTCGATTACTTTTGGTCCAAAAGCTGTTAGAGAGACGTTTCCAACAATTGCCGACTGGTTAGAGGAGCGTTCTAATTAAGAAACATTGACTTCCGTGAACTCAATTGATAAAATAAACAAAGTAAGATATAATAAACAAGCAATACTTCATACAAAACTGGCGAGAATCGCGCAGATCTTGTATCTGTGAGGAAAGTCCGTGCTCGCACAGGCTGCGATGCCTGTAGTGATCGTGCCTAGCGAAACCGTAAGCTAGGGCAGCTCTTTCCAAGAGTTGACGGCAGGGAAAATACCTAAGTCCATTTTGGATATGGTATGACTACCTTGAAAGTGCCACAGTGACGGAGCTTCAATGGAAACATTGGAGGTGGAACGAGGTAAACCCCACGAGCGAGAAACCCAAATTTGGTAGGGGAAGTGTCTGGAGGGAATTGAACCGAACAGACACCATAGCCATTAAGGCTGTGAGATAGATGATTCTCCATTCAAGTGCGAGAATACTTTTCGTATTCATTTGCAGCACTAAATGAACAGAACACGGCTTACAAGGTTTTGTATGAAACCAATTGTGAAAATAAACTGAATGATGTAAAATGACGGACTTTGCAGCTAATTATGCAAGTCCGTTTTGTTTTATAATGACAATAGTAATTCATAGTTATCATCAAGCGAAAAGTATGCTATATTTGTTAAGTCTTTGTTATTTTCTAATTAGATAGTAAAAGGAGTTTAATAGTATGGATTTTCTTACAATTTTAAAAGCAATTATCCTTGGTATGGTTGAAGGATTGACGGAATTTGCGCCTGTTTCTTCGACAGGACATATGATTATTGTTGATGATATGTGGCTGCAATCAGAACAATTTTTAACGAAATATGTGGCTAATACATTTAAAGTAGTTATTCAGCTCGGTTCAATATTAGCTGTTGTCGTTGTCTTTAAAGACCGTTTTATTGAGATGCTGGGACTTGGAAAACGAGGGAGGCAAGCCCTTCATGAAAAAGGACATCTTAAACTAACACATGTGATTGTTGGCTTAATTCCTGCTGGAATTCTAGGAGTACTCCTCGAAGATATGATTGATGAACATTTATTTACAACTGGAACAGTTCTAATCGGTTTAGTTTTGGGTGCCATCTTAATGATTATTGCTGATAAATTCACTAAAAATAAACCAATGGTTCAAACGGTAGACCAAATTACTTATAAACAGGCATTTACAATCGGCTGCATTCAATGCCTTTCATTGTGGCCTGGATTTTCGAGATCAGGTGCAACGATTTCTGGAGGCGTTTTAGTCGGTTTAAGCCATCGTGCCGCGGCTGATTTTACTTTTATTATGGCTGTGCCAATTATGGCTGGTGCAAGCGGTATATCATTTCTTAAAAACTTAGAATATTTTTCATTCGATGCATTGCCATTTTTTATTCTGGGTTTCATTAGTGCTTTTGTATTTGCTTTAATTTCTATCCGCTTTTTCTTAAAGCTCATCAACAGGATAAAACTTGTGCCGTTTGCAATTTATCGTATAGTATTAGCTGCTGTGATTTATGTGGTTTATTTTTAAATAGCAGGAAAGGGACTTACCCCAAACACGGTAGGTCCTTTATTATTTTGAATATTTCAATGGATGCTTTTTAATCGGCTGTAAGGAGAGAATACGATGAAGAATATCATGCCTACGCTCCAATGGTTACTGTTTATGGTTTCAGGGAGCATCGTTACACCAATTGCAGTAGCAGGTATTTATAATTTTAATGTTGATCAAACGATTGATTTTATCGCAAGAACCTTCTTTGTATTAGCAATAACAGGGTTACTGCAAGTTTGGTTTGGACACCATATGCCTGTTTTAGAAGGGCCGGCCGGTTTATGGTGGGGGATTTTTGCTTTATACGCAAATTTAGGAGTCGTTATTTACGGTTCCTTGGAAAATACGTTACAAACATTGGAATTTGCATTGCTTATTAGCGGGGGAATCGCCATCCTTTTAGGTCTCTTTGGGCTGATTGAAAAAATTGCAAAATTTTTTACCCCGGCGGTCACAGGGACTTATATGATTTTATTAGTTGCCCAACTAAGTGGTTCATTTTTAAATGGGCTCCTAGGCGTAGATTTAACCGGAAAAATCTCATATAAAATTGCCATTTTATCATTTATTATTGTTTTGATCTCATTTTTAACAGCTCATCATTATATATTAAGACAGTTTGGTATTGTGATCAGTATCGTAGTTGGTTATATTTTATTTTCTGTTTTTGGTCTTTCAACACCATTTCATGAAGCAAAATCCTTCTTTAAGCTACCTCAACTTTTTGCATTTGGATCCCCTAATGTAGATTGGGGGATTGTACCTACTGTATTTTTTATTACATTGCTACTAATCACGAATATGTTAGCAACGGTCAAAGTTGTTCAAAGTGTCTTAAAAAGGGAAGGGAAAAAGATTCCGGAGATGCCCGGAAAAAAAACAGGGGCAATTATGGGGATTAGTCAGCTCTTAAGCGGATTATTTGCTTCTGTAGGTTCTGTACCAATCTCAGGTACAGCGGGCTTCATTGCAACAAGTAAAATTATTAGCAGAACACCTTTTATAATTGCTTCCCTTGTTATTATTGTTTTAACGTTCTTTTCACCAGTGATTGCTGTAATTGCAACAATACCTGCTGCAGTTGGATATGCAGCTATTTTTCCAGCCTTCTCAGGACTGTTGTCTATCGGCATTAAAGAATTGTTTTCAAGTGAAGCAGTTGAGAAAACAATTAGCAAAGTCGTTGTGCCACTTTTTGTCGGTTTAGGTGTGATGTTCATTCCAACCGAAGCTTATTCTTCATTGCCGCCACTAGTTGCTTCAATTCTAAGTAATGGGCTTGTATTGGGAACGATCATGATCTTATTAGTGGAGGTTATTGATGTAAAAAAACAACAATTTAGAAAAAATCAATAAATAAACACCCTCATTACTTGGAGCGTGTCCAAAGTAATGGGGGTGTTTATTATTATTTATTTTCAAGTTTTCTTAAAACTTCGAAGATCTCTTCGTTTTCAGGAAGTTCGCCGATTGGATGTACATCAATAAATTGGATAATACCTTCTTTATCAATGACGAACAATGCGCGCTCGCTCATTCCATTTTCATGGCGCACTCCATAAAGGTCTGTTACTTTACCTTGTGGGTAGAAGTCAGAAAGAAGTGGGTAGCTGATGCCACCTACAGATTTTTGCCATGCTTCATGGCTAGGTACACTATCTACGCTAATACCCAAAACTTGAGTATTTAAGCCTTCAAACTCATCGAGGTCATCTTCGTATGAAGGCATTTGCGCGCCTCAGACTGGTGTCCAATCTAAAGGATAGAATGCAATAAATACATTTTTTTTGCCAAGATAGTCAGAAAGAGTGACTTCTCGATCGCCGTGTGCTTTTAGAGTAAAGTCAGGGGCTTTATCTCCAACTTTGAGCGTTTTTGTTTCAGTTGCTCCTTTTGGCACAGTAATTCCTCCTTTTATAACAAATAATTTATTTATAATTAACCAATAAGGGAGAACACCCTTTTGGTAATTATCACAAAAATATTGTAATTGTTAAAATCTTTATAAGCAAATTGTGCTTATTAGCTGTACTGAGCTTTCATTGTTTTACGTTTGTTAACATGTTGATCTGCTCCAAGCGCAGCAATACATCCATCTGCAGCCGAGATAACAGCTTGCTTAATGAGAGTACGACGTGCATCACCGCCGGCAAATACGCCGTCAACACTAGTACGTAATGCCTCATCAACCATTATATACCCTTCCTCATCACGTTTAACCGCATCTTTTAGGAAATCTGTGCCTGGTTTAAGTCCTGCAAGGTATAAGAAGACACCATCAACTGCCCATTCTCCTTCATGCTTGTCAGCGTCTCGAATTATAAGCTTTTCAACTTTTTTATTCCCGATGATTTCTTTCAAGCGGTGATTCCAATATATTTTTACATTATCAAGCTTTTCAAGTTCATCTGTATTTGCTTCACCTTTTAACTTATTGGTTGGAACAAACAGCATAACTTCTTTAGCAAATTTAGCCAAAGCTTGTGTTTCGTGAACAGCTTCTTCCGTATCTCCAACTACACCAACAATGCGGTCTTTAAAGAAGGCAGCGTCACAAGTTGAACAATAGCTGACACCACGACCTGTATATTCTTCTTCACCTTTAATTTTACTGCCAGGTGCTTTAGCACCAACCGCAATAAAGACACTTTTTGCTTTAATTGTCCCCTCAGGAAGTTCAAGCAATTTAATATCTTCGTTCGAAAAATCTACGCTTAACACATTCGAACGAACAAAAGTTGTTCCAAAATTATGGGCTTGTACATGCATTTTTCTTAGAAGTTCTTGACCAGTAAGCTCCTCTGGAACTCCTGGATAGTTAGCGATTTTATGTGTAATGGCAAGCGTTCCTGAAGCAGGTGCTTTATCAATAATTAATGTTTTTAAGCGGGCACGGGAAGCGTAAACAGCTGCTGAAGCTCCAGCAGGTCCTGCCCCAATGGTTACAAAATCATAAACATCATCAAACATTTCCTTTGTTGGCTCTTGGAAGAAGTTTTCAGAGGATTGTTCCTCACTGGTATTAGTTGGTTTATTTGCAGCGATCATTTCATCAGTAATTCCAAGAGCTTTTTTCATTTTCTTAGGCCGATATCCGATAAAGGCTTCACCGTTAATATAGACAACTGGTGTAGAGAACATACCTTCCTTATGAAGATCTTCAAAATAGGCAGGGTTTTCAGTTACATTTCGTTCCTCATAATCATAACCCCATTCTTTAAATTCCTTTTTCATTTTTTCACAATAAGGACAACCGGTACTGCTATAAATAATTATTTCAGCCATTTGAATTACTCCCTTTTTCAATTAATTTTGATTACGAATTAAGAGTTATATTTTATAATAAAGATTAAAATATATTAATTATTAATTTATAATTATTATAATCTGTAGAAAAGAGGCTGTCAACTTAATTGGACATTTTTTTATTTTTAAAAAATGTATTCATTTACGCATAAAATTTTCATATATATAAATAAAATTCTTTTTTTTGGGGGGTATATATGAAAAATATTGTTATTGACTCAGACGATATTGCAAAATTTTTTTATGAAAGATTAATTCAATCCGGTTTTGTTCCATCAGAAGAAGAGACATTAATAATCGCTGATATAGCTTTTGATTATTTATTAAGTATTGGCATTATTGAAGAAATTGATGATGAATAATCAATAGCCTATATCGAATTTTCCCCGTTTCCCCCCTTTTTTACTACAGGTCATGCCTTCCTATTTTTTTAACCTCCCATTATGAATTCATTAACAATAATTACATAAACTATTGTTGTCCGACAAAAAGGAGGTATGAAGGATGACGCAAAAAGCTCAGAACAACAATGAAATTGCAGAAAAAAATTATCAACCGCAAGACTATACTAGTAAAAATGAGCTCAATTCAGGCTTAGCAACCACCCATGAACAAGTGAGTGATACGTATGCAGAAGGTACGCTTGAAGCAAAAATTGATAATGTAAAAGGTCAAGATATTGAAATCCCGCGAAAAGGCTATGAAGCTTAGATTTTTGAGGCTAACTTCTAAGCCTCTTTTTTTCGAAGGGAGGGAGCTTTCTGCCATATCTAAATATTGACAAAGCCTCACTGATGAAATGTACAAAGCAGGTCTTTACTACCAACGAAACATTATTATAAGTTTAATAAATTAATTGACAAATTTATGCAAAAACTAGCAACCGTTTCGAGTTGAATATTATGTAAATTACAAACTTCGCTAATATCAGCTTAGGATGTCAATTTCTGCGCTTTCCCGAGAAATATTTTATCTTTTAATGATGGAGGTACAGAACAATGAAAAAAAGTACTCAAGTAAGGTCAGAGGCAACTGTTGCACCAGGAATCGATGATGAACAAGGACTGGAATTAAAGGCAACCTCAGAAGATATTAAGAAAGGAAGTACAACAAAGGTCACGATATTATCATTGGATGAAAACGATCCCTCTTGAAATATTATAACGCAAAAATAAAAAAGAGGTACTAAATATTGGTACCTCTTCCTATTTTCCTTCATTATTTTGATTTAGATCTATTTTTTCACCGCCAACAGTCAAGTAACAAAGAATGTCAATTTCTTCTGGCAGCGATTTTTTCATCCCTTGGATATAAGGTTTCACCAAGTCTTTAAAGTCCTCTGTCACGCCATTTTCTGCTTGACCAAACACATATAATTTCTTCTCATCAAATAAAAAGGTTAGAAACCCGACAGGTTTATTATTTTGATCAACAATATTTAATAATTGGTAATCGTTTTTTATCATTTCAGGTGATAAATATATTTGCAAGCAAATGTACCCCCTTTATTAATTTAAATTTCCTTTCCTTATTCAGTTTTTAACTCGAGCGGTTTAAATAGGGATCCCCCCATTTTTGTGGAAGGATTCTCGTTTTTGACGTGAATCATAACCATACATAAAAGCCCAACAAGAAGCGTTAAGCTTGCTGTGGAAAGAAACATACCTGCTCTTGACCATTCCATCAACCATCCATAAATTGGCGGACCAATCGCAACGCCCAAAAATCTTACAGAGCCATATAAGGAGGTTACAAATCCCCTTCGCGTCGTCTCTACTGACCCGGTAATGAAGCTGTTTACACATGGTAGAACTAATCCTGTTCCAATACTTGAAATGGCCAAAATAGCAATAAAAGGGATTAATTTTTCAAAAAAAACGAGCGTCGCAAAAGAAACAGTCATTAAAATAAAGCCAATTACGATCAGTTTTTTCATTAACGGCATCTTTTTGCCAATTTTACTCCCAGTAACATAAGAGGTAATTGTCATAAAAAGAAGAGGTATCGCTAGAATACCGCCTTTTAATACACCGTCTGTGTGATACGTTTTTTCTAATACATCAGAGATATAAAATAAAATTCCAAATAAGGTAAATAAACAGGTAGCCCCTGCTAAATAAGCGGTAAATAACCATCTGCCTTCCTGTTTAAAAACTGAAAACAGTCCTTTAACATATGTCCCGACAGGTGGAGGCTCTTTCTTTTTCTTTTTTTCATGAATAAAAAATATCGTTAGTAAAATCGATAATAAACAAAAGACTGGAAATGCAAAAAATGCTGCATACCAAAATAATAAGGCCAAAAGTGAACCGATAATGGGGGAGACAACTTTCCCAAAGCCATTTGATGCTTCTACGAGACCTAATACACGACTTTGTTGCCCCCCTTTAAATAGGTCTCCTGTTAATGCCATGGCGATTGGGGCCGTACCAGCAGCTCCAATCCCTTGGAGAACACGTCCAGCCATAATCCACATATATGGATCCTTAAACCATGCCGCCGCTGCACCAGCTAATAAACCACCTGTCCCATATGCAATCAAGGCTGGTATAATAACGGCCTTTCTTGTAAAGCGGTCGGATAAATAACCTAAGACAGGAATAGAAATAGCCGCACCAACAGAAAACACAGTAATGATTAAACTAACTTGGAATTGCGAAATATCTAATTCAGATTTCATTTTCGGTAGAACGGGGATAAGCATGGAGTTCCCAAGCACTAAAATGAGCGGAATTGATCCAATTGCCAAAATAGTCATAAATGAATTGTTTTGTTTGGACAAGTGACTATACAGCTCCTTTAATACAAATTCTCATGACTTTACTATTGTTCGAAAAATTTTCGATTCCTATGCAAATAAACATCCCATCGGTTTTAATTGCGATTCACCCTTCAGATAAATGTTGAATAGCATAAACAGAAGGAAAAAGGAGGCGTATATCCTAAATGAACTTTCTTGATATGCCAAAGAGAACTATTGGAAATAGAACATTCGGATTGACATCCATTGCCGATTTTGGGGTCCCAGTTGGACAATTACGATGTATTTTAGATGATTACCATTCTTATATTGATGTAGCAAAATTAGGTGTTGGTTCTGCCTATGTTACCCCAAACTTTGATGAAAAAATCAAATTATATAAACAATATGGAATTAAGGTATATTGTGGGGGAACATTATTCGAAAAATGTTACTATCAGGGAAAATTAGACGAATATAGGAAGTTTTTGCAAAAACATGGGGTAGAGTGGATTGAAGTGTCAAATGGCACGTTGGATATACCTCTTGAAACAAGATTTGATCTTGTCAATGAATTGAAAGCCGATTTTTCCGTTCTAGGTGAGGTTGGTTCGAAAGACCAAACCCAAGAACTTTCTGCTAGAAGTTGGGTATTAGAAATGAATTCATTACTTGAGGCTGGATGTAAGTACGTGATTACTGAAGGTCGTGATTCAGGAACAGCCGGGATTTACAATCCAAATGGGGAAGTAAAGAAATCGATTATAAAAGAGCTTACAAAACAGGTGGATATAAACAGGGTCATTTTTGAAGCGCCAACAAGTAAGCAGCAAATGTATTTCATTAATGCCTTTGGTCCCAATGTTAATTTAGGTAATGTTAAAATGCAAGATGCACTTTTGTTAGAAGCAGAACGAGTGGGATTACGTAGTGAAACGTTTTTTATGGAGCCAGACTCAAATCCCGCCCGCTTATAGTAAAAGGAAAAAGGAGTAGCGGTGATGGAATTATTATTAATAAGACATTTACCAACGGAATGGAATATATCTGGATTCCTTCAGGGTTCACAGGATATTCCACTACTTCCAGTTATTGATGAAGATCTTGCAAAACTAGAGGAAAATAAAAAAGTGATCAGCTCTTTCCAGCCGGAGATTGTCGTTGCCAGTCAATTAAAAAGAACACAACAGACCGCTTTACACTATGGCTTTCCTAATCCTTTTGTTGAACCGTTACTTAATGAACTGAATTTTGGAAAATATGAAGGAATTGAGAAGAAACATCTATTACAGGTAAAAGAATGGATTTCAGATCCTAAATCACTTATATTAGGTGAGCGATTAAGCGATTTTGAAAAGAGAATCTTTCGGTTTCTTAGCAAATATGATCACTTTACTCGTATCTTGGTCTTTGGGCACGGTTCATGGATTCGCGCACTGCTTTCATTAAATCAAATAGGTTCCATAAAGGAAATGAATCAAATCGAGGTTCACAATAATGAATTGATTTACCTTACAATTAATCAACAATTGCTTCAATTGGGATAAGGGGGAGGTTATCTTGCTCACATATGATTCGTGTCCGGAAGAGTTACTGAAAACCATTTCTTTTAAAGAATCAATGGAATGCCTTAAATGGGCCTATAAGGAGTATGGCGAAGAAATCGTGTACGCATGCAGCTTTGGTGCGGAAAGCAGTGTGCTCTTACATTTAATAAGTAAGATTAAACCAAATGCAAGGATCACGTTTATCGATACATCTCTTCATTTTAAAGAAACGTATGAAATACTTAATGAGGTCAAGGAAAAATACCCCGATTTCCAAATCAACTCCATTTATACTAGTATGTCATTAGAAGATCAAGCAAACCAATATGGTGAGAATTTATGGGAAAGAAATCCAAATCAATGCTGTCAAATTCGAAAAATTGAACCATTGAAAAATGAGTTAAAAAAATATAAGGCCTGGATTTCTGGATTGCGCAAAAGCCAATCTGAGACGAGAGCCAATATAGAATATATCAACATGGACCATAAATTTAAAACGATAAAAATTTGCCCGCTAATCCATTGGAACTGGGAAGAAGTTTGGATGTACATTAAGGTACATGATTTGCCTTATCACGAGCTCCATGACAAAGGATATCCAAGTATTGGCTGTAAGGTATGTACAAAACCTGTAACTGGGGATGGAGACTTGCGGTCCGGGCGTTGGCTGAATCATCAAAAAACTGAATGTGGCCTCCACATGGATTAAGCGATGTGAAAACTAAATGATCTATATCAGCTGCCTATACAGCAACAGAGAAAAAGAGTAAAATAAATTCCTACTTGATCAAGTAGGAATTATTTTTTTCGCCAACCAATAGAGGGAGATGAAAATATAGGGAATTCCACTTCAATTATAAAATCAATAATTTTGGTTGAAACCCATTGACACATGACGGCAAAAATAATAATTTTCCAATAGATAACAATGGAAGTTAACAAAAAGATTGAAATATTAATAAAAAACATCACACGTCCGGGTCGGATCCGATAGGAATGTGAAATCATGAGAGCGGGTATAACCATCCCGCCGCTTGATGCCCCGTTACGGATTAACAGTCCGACACCGATACCAAAAATAACACTTCCCATTACTAAATCAATAATGATGTGGGTGTGGGAAAGTGAGACAAAAGTAGTAAGGAGACTAACTGTAACCGATGTAATCGTTACTGCAAACATCGTCCGCATTGTCCACGAGTAACCAAAATATTTCAAAGCAACGGTTAAAAAAATAAAATTAACAATCCATAACCCAAAGCCAAGAGGCATTCTAAAAAAATAATTTAATAATATTGCAAGACCTGCTGCTCCCCCTGATGGGATGTCATGTGGAAACAAGAATAATGACATACCAATGCCTTGAAAAACTGCCCCAATTAATAAAAGCAAATAAGTTATGATGTGTCTCTTCATATGGGATTCCACTTTCTATTATTTACTTTGTTCTTGTCCATATTATGTTTTCGAGCGATAAATTATGAATTTTTAAGAGTAATAGATTTTTTAAATAAAATAAAGTAGGATAGTTAAATAGGGTGGTGCGAGAAATAAATGAACCAACAAAAAGTTAATTGTTTTAAATGCAGACATTTCTATACGACGTGGGATGTACGGTTCCCAAGAGGGTGCAAGGCTTACGGCTTTAAATCGAGGCAAATTCCTTCAGATTATGTTCAACAAGTGTCAGGCCATGCTTGTATGAAATATGAGGATAAAAATAAACCTCCGCAACGACAAATCAAACAAATAAAAGATAATAATGGGGGATACCATATTTGAATGGCATCCCTATTTTCAAAATGCACAATAATTTGTGTTCCCTCTTTATTGCACTTTTTGCCAATTTATTCTACGTAAAGTAATCAATTTGAATTTTTATGTCATACATTGAGGGACAGGCTCATACATTTTATCATATATTTCTAAATAGGATGTGTGAGCTTAATGAGATATTTATGGATTTTTCATATGATGATCATTATGACTTTTCTTTTCATTGCGGCGCCATCTGTTTTTGCGGAGGTAAGGACAGGACAAGCTGTGTTTAAGGATTTGATTATCGATGATGATGGAAGAGAGATAAAAGTTTCAGAGCCGGTGATTTTATTTGAGGGGCAGAATTACTTGCCATTACGTGCCGTGACTAATAATCTTCAAAAAAGTGTATATATTGATGAACATACAAACAATTTGGTTATTGGAGCTAGGTTTCCAAATGAGGAACAACCCTCCAAGGAACCTGTTGAAGCATCACAGTATCGACCAAGTTTAAAATTTGATGGGCAGGTTTCATCAAATGGTATCATTATAATGGAAGATAATCAGAAAAATGTAATGTTTGAAAAAAATGGCTACTCTACCTATTATCCCGCCAGTACGACGAAAGTACTAACAGCACTAATTGCGCTTGAACTAGGGTCTTTAAATGATCAAGTTATAGTTTCAGAGAATGTAAACAAGCTGCCTAGCGATAGTCGCAGGGTATTTATTCAACCGGGGGACGCACTCACATTGGAACAGCTTCTATACGGAATGATGCTTTATTCTGGAAATGATAGTGCATTGGCCATAGCTGAGCATATTGCTGGTTCTGAAGAAGCCTTTGCAAAGTTAATGAATGAAAAAGCGAAAGAAATCGGTGCCATCCACTCTAATTTTGTTAATCCACATGGGTATCATCATCCTGATCACTATACAACACCATACGATTTGGCATTAATATTAAAAGCGGCAAGTGAACATCCGTTATTTTTAGATATTATCAATACCCCTGTTTATAAAGCAGTGTATACAAATAAAAAAGGGGAAAAGGTTGTAAAAACCTGGGATACAACGAATAGTTTTTTGAAAAACTCAAATTTGGCTATCGATGGAATTATCGGTGGCAAAACCGGTTTTACAACCCCTGCTAAACGTACTTTAGTTACGGTTGCTGAACATAATGGCCATCGATATTATGTTGCAGCGTTAAAAGGAGATTCAGTCGGCAGATACATGGATACAAGGAAGCTATTGAAAATGGCCTATCAAAAAAGAGCTGCATATGACCAAGAAATAATAAAAAATATTAATGTGGCTTTTTTTGATCATTCATTGGAAATAGGGGATCAAAGCATCGCTTCACCTGGACAAATATTTATTTATAAGGGAAGAACCTATATCTCTCAATCTTTCTTAAGTCAAATATTAGCAGATGTTGATCAACTTACTGCAACTGATAATAATATTAAAATAAATCTTGAGCCAAAATTTGCATTTGAAGAAATCGTGAAGCCGTTGTCCATGTCACTTGTTAAACAGCAAAATAAACCGCATATACAAAATAAATTGATCGCTCATTCCTTTTCTTCATTGTTAGCCTTTTCTTACTTTAAAAGTCACTCCTTTATGGTAAGGTAGAATAGAAGATTACGTACCTAAGGTAAAAGGGGTTTTGTCATGGGATTTAAAAGGTTTATTCTAGTATTTTTCATAATAGGAGTTTTTTCATTTTTTAATCATGCTAACACAACTGGCGCTGAGGGAACTGCCTTATTAGATATTGACAAAGGACGTACATATGTACCGATTCGCTTTGTAACTGAACAATTTGGTGCAGAGGTAACTTGGAATGGGGAAGACCGTACGGTTTTGATTAATAATCAATCGAAAACTGTTATTTTAAAAATTGGCGACCAAAAGGTTGAAGTCAATAAGAGGATCGAGCAAATTGATGCACCACCTTTTATAAAAGACAGTATTACCTATGTGCCGCTTAGATTTATTTCAACGGTATTAGGGACAGAACCAGTATGGGAACCTAAAACGTCAACGGTTAAAATTGAATTGAACAAAAAGGTAATTACCTTATCAACGATCCCGTATAACTCAAAAACAGTAACAAAAATAAATGGAACCAAAGGAAGTTCAATAACGGAGACCGTCAAATCTTTTAAAGTCGGTGCAAAAACATTCAAGGCAAATGTGATTACTGTTGATTTGAATGACCTAGCGCTCGATTTGAAAGTTGCTATTGCAAAAGACAGGGTTGGTCAAGTAGAATCACTGGCTAGTATCGCAAAGCGTAATGGGGCAGTGATAGCCATAAATGGAACTTTTTTTGATGCTTATACAGAAAGTAAAGAACCATATGGAATGATCATTGCTGATGGAAAAATCGTTTGCGTAGGAAAAGAGCGTACTGTCTTTTCATTTGATGCCGATAATAATGTTTCTTTTGGAATTATGAATCCTGAAATTAAAGGTTCTACCAACGGTTCCGATGTATGGCCTAATAATTGGTATTCCTATTGGCTGAATCGAACACCTTCATTTAATGCAGCGGCAAACGTTGTTGTTTTTACACCTGATTGGGGGGATTCGCTTGGATTTCCCCATGGGACAAACGTCATTGTAGAAAATGGGAAAGTGAAAGAAATTGTAACAGATAAAGATGTTAAAATTCCTAAAAATGGATTTGTTATTAACCTTATGGGATCGGAAGTTCATACTTTATTGTCACGGTTCACAGTTGGAACAACTGTTGACTATGAAGTGGTCGAAAACAGTAATAAATTAGAGTCCATTGATGGTGCAATTGCTGCAGGCCCCCGTTTAGTAACGGATGGCAAAATTACAGTTGATTTTGATAAAGAGGGTTTTAAAGATCCTAAAATCAGAACACAAAGTGATGCCAGAAGTGCGATCGGTGTTACTAAAGATCAAAAGCTGATTTTCTTAACAACCACCTCAACTATTATTGATTTAGCTGAGATTATGAAACAAGCTGGGGCCTATCAAGCTATGAATCTTGATGGCGGTGCCTCTAGCGGGCTTTATTATAATGATAAGTATATTTGGGCACCAGACCGTGAAATTAGTAATGCTATTTTGGTGATAAAAAAGTAATGTGATAGGCTGACTGCCATTTAGTCAGCCTAGTTTATTTTAAGAGCCGATATATTTAGCATAAATTGCTTTGGCTTTCGTAATATCATCTGTTCCCTGAATCATGACCCGGCCGTTGTTAAAAAGAATTATTGTTATTTCATCAAGATGACATTTTAATAAAAAAGGATTAAGTTCAACAGTGCCAACATTCAAAAGAATTTCCTTCATTTTTTCTAAATCAACTTTATGTTCTTTTCTCGGTGTAATTTGCACGGCATTCCGTCCACATAATGCTGCATAATCATCACCCTGAAAAGCAGCATTCAAAAATTCAAATTCATGCTTTTCACAGGCAGGGCATTTTGGATTTCTACTATTAGATATATCCATTTTCATTTCATCATTTAACCAAATATCGAATTGTTCTAAATTTGGATTTCGATTTTCATGATCTTGAACAATTAATTTTATCACTTCAGTTGCTTCAAAGCTTCCGACTAAATGGGTGACGGCTGAAATGACACCAACCATATCACAGGTTTCTGACTGGCCTTTAGGAGGATTCGGGAACAGGCAACGATAACAAGGCCCGTGGGTAGGTGTAAAAACGGCAAACATTCCTCTAGAGCGGACAGCAGCCCCGTGGACCCATGGAATGCTGTATTTAATTGAAATATCATTAATTATATAACGGGTAAGAAAATTATCAGTACCATCAATAATGACGTCTACATCTGACAATAGCTCTTCAGCATTCCAGGCATGAATATCCGTGACAACAGGTTCGATTTTGATCGAGGAATTAATTTTGATAAGCTTTTCATAAGCAGCCACTGCTTTAGGCTTATTTTCCAATGCATCATTTTCGTCATATAACATCTGCCGCTGCAAATTTGTTTTTTCAACAAAATCTCTATCTATGATTCTTATAAAGCCAACTCCACTTCTTGTTAAATGATTGGCAATGACTGTTCCTAATGCACCCACACCAACGATAGCGACGCAGCTTTTTGCCAGCTTTTCCTGTCCTGCTTCACCAATTTGTGAAAATAATATTTGTCTAGAATATCTTTCTAAATATTTATTTTCCATACAATCACATCCGTAAATTTAGAATATTAATACTTTTCACTATTTATTTTGACCTTATTATTGTATAATATATTCAGTGAAAAGTGGAATAATAGGCAGTTTCTTTATGTAAAATGAAATGAAAACGCTGTTATTTCGTCCAACTTTATTTTAAAAAGGGGTGTATTTCATGAACTTAGGCGGATTTAAAAACAAGGAAGTAGTGGTTGATTTAACTCAAGGACAGGTTACATACCGAGAAATCAACGAAGATTTAGCGAAAAAATATATCGGTGGACGAGGCCTTGGTGTTAAATACGTATTTGATAATGGACCAGAGGTGGAAGCACTTTCAGAAGAAAACATCCTTTGCTTAATGACAGGACCAGTTACAGGCTCACGTTCAACGATGAGCGGAAGACTATGCTTTGTTACAAAATCACCGTTAACAGGTACGGTTACGGACTCTCATATGGGTGGTTGGTCTGCTGCAAGGCTAAAATGGGCTGGAGTAGATAATGTTATTTTCAAAGGAAAAAGTGACAAGCCCGTCTATTTATATATTGAAAATGGTGAAGCAGAGCTTCGTGATGCAAGCGATCTTTGGGGTAAGAGTGTCCGCGAAACCATTAATCAATTAAAAGATCGATATGGCAAGGACGATTTAAGTGTGATCACCATCGGTCAGGCTGGGGAAAACCAAGTTCGCTTTGCTTCATGGATAAATGAAAATGACCGTGCTGCAGGTCGGGGAGGTACAGGTGCTGTTGCCGGTTATAAAAACTTAAAGGCAATTGTTATCAAAGCAGCGCAAAAAGGGAATATGCCTGAACCGAAGCAAAAGGAAAAATATTTGGAAGCTAGTAAAAAAGCAACAAAGGCCATTATGGATGGCGGCCTAACAGCTCCTAAAAAAGGTGGATTGTCGCTTTACGGTACGAATGTATTAATGAATATCATTAATGAGGTAGGTGCTTTACCAACTGCTAATTCCAAGTTTTCTAATTTTGATGGTGCAGAACAGCATAGTGGTGAAGCAATTCGGGATTCAATTCTAGTTTCAGAGCCTGCGTGCCATGCCTGTCCTGTTGCTTGTAAGAAAGAAGTAGAGGTAAAAGAAGGAAAATATAAGGTCAAAGTTGAAAGCTTTGAATTTGAATCTGCTTTTGCGTTTGGATCAAACTGTGGCTTGGCTGACAAAGAACCAATTGCCTTCTTAATTGATATTTGTAATGAATATGGAATGGATACAATTGAGCTTGGTCATGCTTTATCAGTGACAATGGAAGCATATGAAAGAGGCTTGACTGAAGAAAAGCTCGATTGGGGCGATGCCGACCGCATGATTGAGATTGCGAAGCTTGTTCCATTCAAACAAGGTATTGGGGCCATTTTGGCCGAAGGACCTGCCGCTGCTGCAGCCAAATTCGGTGCACCGGAAATTTCAATGTCCGTAAAAGGACAATCAATTCCTGCTTATGACCCTCGTGGAATTCAAGGAATTGGTCTAGGATATGCTACAAGTAACCGTGGTGCTTGTCACTTACGCGGCTATACAGTAGCAAGTGAAATCGCTGGTATTCCCGAGCCTACTGACCGTACTAAACCAGAAGGAAAAGGCGAGCTATTAAAAATATTCCAAGATTTATTATCATTCTCTGATTCTATGAATATTTGTAAATTCTCATCTTTCTCTGAAAATGCTGAGCATTATGCTGAGCAATACAGCACGATGACAGGTAATGAATTAACGGCAGATGATGTAATGAAAACAGGTGAAAGAATTTATAACCTTGAGCGTTATTACAATAACCTAGCTGGTTTTAACAAACGTGAAGATGATTTCTTACCAAAACGATTTACAGAAGAGGGTGGATCTGGTAACAGTAAAGGTCTTGTAAGCCGTATGGATATCATGCTTGATGAATACTATCAAGTCCGCGGCTGGAGAGATGGCGTCGTTTCAGATGAGAAATTAAAAGAATTAGAGATTATCTAATTCACCAAAATGAAAAGTCTTGCGTCCCGACTCTTATTCTCGAGTCCTGCGCAAGACTTTTTTATCCGCCAACCCTCGTTGTTTTTTTGCGGTAATTTTTAAGCAGAGTATCTAATACTTCTTCCGTTTCTGCTTTAAACCTAATATGGACGGCATTTACGAAAAAACTGGAGGTAATTTTGATTTCTTCTTCATACAAAATTGATGATTCCCAGTTTGTCCCTTGAATTATTATCGGAAATTGAGTAGTTTTTTGGGTACCACCAAGTTCCTTGAAATAATCTAGCAAATGCGCTAAATGTATACCCCTAAACTCTAATTCCGTTTGGACCATATTACCCTCCCGCAACCGGAGGAAATAACGCAAATTGATCATCAGGATTTATTTTTGTTAGTAGGCCGTCTTTGTGAATAATATTATGTCCATTAATAAAAACATGCACAAATGACTTCAGTGTTCTTTCCTCAGTGAAAATTTCATCTTCCATAGCTGGAAACATTTTGACCAATTCTTCTAAAATATCAATAACAACAAGTGATGCTGTTTCAACTTCAACAACACTCGCATTACAAATTTCTCTTAGATTTGCAAACACTTTAACTTGAACTTTCATCAGATCCCTCCTAGTCTCTATTTTATTATAAATAGGGCTGTTCCAAAAGTTTAGTCACTCGTCAAAGAAAATTTTTTGAAGCCTTATTTCATAATCTATCCAATATTGTTATGATGTGGATATGAGTAATTATTTTTAATGTGGAGGTATGGCATGTCATTTTTTGATAAAATGTTCGCAAGCGTTGGGATTGGTGCAGCAAAAGTTGATACGATTTTAACGAATGATAGACTCATTGCAGGGGACGATGTAAGTGGAAAAGTTGTTATCCTAGGGGGAAAAATTGAACAAGAAATTGATGAGATTTATTTAAAGGTCATTACCAGCTATGAAAGAGAAAGGGACGACAAAAAAATAAGGGAAGAATGCGTCATCGGTAAGTATCGTTTGACAGATCGGTTTACAATTAGGGCAAATGAAAAACGGGAAGTCCCTTTTTCCTTTGAGCTACCTATTGATACACCTGTTTCTTATGGAAAAACGAGAGTGTGGGTTGAAACTGGCTTAGATATTAAAAATGCCATTGATCCATCAGACCGTGACTATATTGATGTGCATCCTTCTACACTTATGAGTCAATTTCTTAATGCTGTTACAGACCTCGGATTTCGTTTACGCGAGGTGGATTGCGAAGCAGCTCCACATCGCCTAAGACGGAGATTATCCTTCGTTCAAGAATTTGAATTTATTGCAACAAAGGGGGAATTTAGAGGTCGACTAGATGAACTTGAGGTTGTATTCCTTGAAACTAGCCATGATCGAATGGATATCCTTTTGCAGGTCGATCGTCGCCCCACAGGTTTAGGCAGTCTATTTTCGGAAATGTTAAATCTTGATGAAACTAATCTTAGATTGACTGTAACTTCTGCAGAAATTCCTTTAATTAAAGAGAAATTACTACAAATTTTAAGAAAACATTCCTAATAGCACCCGAGATGGTGCTTTCTTTTTTACTAGCAAAAAAATCATTATTTTTGAAACTTTACATATATCTTTAACGTATTTAAAGTGTAAACATTTTCCGATAAGGGAGTAGATCCAATGTTAAAGAAAATATTAAAAACATTATTAAATTCTAACCATCGTCGCTAAAGCAGCAGTGATTACAAAAAAAATATGTATAGAAAGAATGGATACCATGGCCATTCAAGTTATGGTCTTGTGTCGAAGAAGTAATTCAGACGTTAGATCAATTAATTCTTGAATCAAAATTGCCGAAGTAATCCAAACTAAAGATGAATTTCAAAACATAACAGGAGGGTTACAAATGGGCAAAAAGCCTCGCAACAGCTTACGTGAAAAGAAAAATAATCATACACCCGATGATGTTATTCAGGCAAAAGAAATCGCACATGCGAAAGAATATTCCGCAACTGGAAGAAAACGATAGGCTGCCTACAAGGCAGTCTTTTCTATTGTCTAGCTTCAGCGCCCAGCGACTCGTAAACTTCACCCACCTCCCTATGATAAGTCAACATCGATTCGCAATTACTCATCGTGTTTCCTTTATCTCAGTCGATGGGCTCCAGTTTTGTCGTGCGCTAAACGGGCGCTTCCGCTTTTCTAATTATTCACAAAATGTTCAGTTATAGCCCATTTTTATATATAGTTTACAACATATAACGTGTTATTATAATGGTGGAGGTGGAGAGATGTGTTAGCTGGTTTTAAATATACTTTAGATGCCATTTTATCTCTGCTCAAGGAAAATGACCTTAAAGCACGTTATATGGAGTGTGAAGGACGATTTTTGTTTCGAATTGATGAGATGATGTGTGATGCAGGCTTTGGCTGTGACAATGTGGTCCTCGATGTGTTTTTTGATGAAGAGGAAAAAATACTTTTCATTGGATTGCTTCGCTTTCCTAAAGAGAAAAGAAGGGCCGGGTTGGGCAGTAAAATTTTAAAAAAGATTTTGGAATATGCCAATGAGCATAATTTTACAATATATTTGGATGCTTGGAATGAATCCCAGCCTTTCTGGAAAAAGTATGGTTTTAAGCATGTATATACCGATAAATATCATTTTGAAATACTTGGGTATTCTGGTAGTGGGCTTGATATCTTTCACGAGTGGGAACTTTTCAAAACGACAAAGGTATTTAAAATGTATCTTACCTGTCATGAAGAATAGAAAAGCGGAAGTTTACGAGTCGCTGGGCGCTGAAGCTAGGCAAAAAAAAGAAAAGCGATACCGCTTTTCTTTTTTATTCAGGTTCTAGCTATTGAAGCTTTGTATGGATAATTTTTGCGCTAATAATTCGTGCGAATGGGATCGGAGTACATAGCTTTGTATGTCCTTTAACACCATGAATGAGAAGAACTTTTTTATTTCTTCTATCAATATGAAGAATCCGTCCCTTTAAGCCTATCGTTTGATCGGTCTGTTGACCGGAGACTATGATTTCAATAGGTAACCCAAGTCTATAAGCCTGTGAAATGATCCGCTCCGTTTGCTGGGGATCTTGATCTTTTTTTCTTTTTCTATTTTCTAATAATAATATGCCACGCTTCATTCTTGTGTTAGCCAAATAAATAAAATTAATCCGCCAGTTTTCACCGCTACTGTCATCCAACATTATAAGTACCACCTATTATTATAGTATAAATATATTATAGGGGTTTGAGCGTTTATCTGGCAATAGACGTAATGAATTGTATTTTGTCTTTTTCAAGGATTGGCAGTAATGCGTTTTTCAATACTTCTCTTTCGGTTTCATTTAACGGTATTAGTGGCAATCTTAATGATCCTGTATCAATGCCCTTTAACCCTAGCGCTGCTTTAACAGGGGAAGGGCTTGGTGCCGCAAATAAAGCTTTCATCATTGGTAATAATTTTCGATGAAGGCTACTTGCACCTTTTAAATCTCCGTTAAAAAAAGCTTGAACCATGTCTTGCATTTCGTTTCCGATAACATGTGCCGCAACGGAAACAACGCCAACGCCGCCAATTGCAAGTACCGGAATGGTTAAGGCATCATCACCACTATACAAACTAAAGTTATCGTCCGTTTCTTCGATAATTTGGGCCATAGCATCAAGGTTTCCACTTGCTTCCTTCACACAAACAATATTTTCGACTTTAGAAAGACGGATGATAGTCTCAGGTGTCATATTTACGGCACTGCGTCCAGGTATATTATAAAGCATGACAGGGAGGGTAGTAGCTTCTGCAATGGTCTTAAAATGTTGATAAAGCCCTTCCTGTGAAGGTTTATTATAGTAAGGAACTACAAGCATAATGCCATTAACGCCTGCTTCTGCGGCTTTTTTTGTTAATTCAATTGAGGCTTGCGTATTGTTAGAGCCTGTTCCGGCAATTACAGGAATTCGACCATTCGCGACTTCAACAACTTTTCTATATAACAGCACTTTCTCATCGCTTGATAAAGTAGGGGATTCGCCTGTTGTACCTGCAACA
Organism: Schinkia azotoformans; assembly: GCF_035811335.1. Classification (NCBI taxonomy): domain Bacteria; kingdom Bacillati; phylum Bacillota; class Bacilli; order Caryophanales; family Bacillaceae; genus Schinkia; species Schinkia azotoformans. The sequence goes on along the minus strand of NZ_JARSMD010000021.1, from coordinate 138,450 downwards.
ACAATACCTTCCGTACCATTTGTAATTAAATAATTAACCAATTCAGTTACTTTGTTATAATCCACATCTCCATTTTCATTAAAAGGTGTTACCATAGCTGTTAAAATTCTTCCAAAGTTCATTCCATTCGCCCTCATTTCAAAATTTTTTTACAAATAAAAAAGCAACAACGATAGCTATCGTTGCTGCACGGAAGTTGTAAGTAAATAAAAATTCCAATGCGTGAGATAGCCCTCCATATAGACAACGCTATATGACAATCTTGCACCTATTCGATGCAAAACCAGTATCTGAGAAAAATGAGCTTCTCATCACTTCGGCGAATTCCCCTTTCAACCATGATCCCTGGATCTCATTATCCTCCCATAGTGTACTAATGGTTTTCGCGCCTCTATACTCACTTCAATGTAAGTTGAAGTAAATTTTATATTGTTTCTTGTACAATAACAGAAATTCCAGAATTTTTCAAGGGATTGGATAAAAAAGAAAAAGATTTTTGGAAAAAATTATTTAAAGTGATAAAATAGGAAAATATTAATCAGATAGTATCCAAGATATATAGATGGAAGGGATGGAAAATAAACGTGCGCGCTCAAGTTAAAGAGATTTCGTTAAAGGCACATCAAACAACTGAAAATGCAAGTACAATGTACCATATTTTATTTATAATCGGCTTTGTACACTTGCTAAATGATTCTATTCAAGCGGTAGTCCCCGCGATGTTCCCAATTCTTGCTGAATCACTTGGCTTTAACTTTACCCAGCTGGGTTTGATAGCCTTTGCTGTAAACATGACGGCTTCGATCATGCAGCCGTTGGTTGGAGCATTTTCAGATAAACATCCAATGCCGAAACTGTTGCCGATTGGCTTAACGCTTTCTTTATTTGGAATGCTTGGTTTGGCGTTGGCCCCTTCCTATGGTGTAATCCTTTTATCAGTTATGTTATTGGGCGTGGGATCTGCCGCCTTTCATCCCGAAGCTTCGAAAGTTGCCCATATGGCATCTGGAACACGAAAAGGTCTAGGGCAATCCGTTTTCCAGGTTGGGGGGAATGCGGGGCAATCACTGGCCCCTTTAATCACGGCGTTAATTTTGGTCCCGCTAGGCCAATTAGGGGCGATTTGGTTTACATTAGTCGCTTTTCTGGCCGTCATGATCTTAGTTTATATTTCAAAATGGTACGGACAACAGCTAACGATTAATCAAACTAGGAAAAGAAATTCAGGCGAAGATGCACCAACGATTGGAAAGTCTATAAAAATTGCTTTTGTATTACTCATATTTTTAGTGTTTATAAGACAATTTTATCATGCCGCAATCACGAACTATTTTGCATTTCATTTGATTGGCACCTATGGAATGAGAATTGATCATGCCCAAATCTATATCTTTTTATTCCTTGCCGCTGGCGCTGTCGGGACATTCCTTGGCGGACCGATTGCTGATAAGATCGGGATGAAAAATGTTCTGCTTTTTTCGATGATAGGAGCTGCTCCGTTATGTATTTGGCTTCCATATACAGGGCCTAAGCTTTCCATGGTTATTATTACGATAATTGGCTTTATATTACTTTGCAGTTTTTCCGTTTCTGTTGTCTATGCCCATCAGTTATTGCCAGGGCGGATTGGAATGGTTTCAGGGATGATTATTGGCTTTTCATTTGGTCTAGGAGCGATTGGTTCCATCGTCATCGGCTGGGTTGGAGACCAAATCGGCATTTCAACTACCTTGCTGTATGCGAGCTTCTTACCTTTGTTAGGGATTTTTACAGCTTATCTGCCGAATGAGAACAAAATACAGGAATTGCATAAGGCTAACCTTGTTTAAGAAGGCAGCCTTATTTTTTTTGCTTGGATAATAAACAATCTTCCAAATAGCATGATGGCCCCAACGGCGAGTCCAATAATTAAGCCAATCCAATATCCGAATGCTGCAAGGGAAGTATATTTAGCGAGCAAAAACCCCGTTGGCAGACCGATCAGCCAATAAGAAATAAGAGCGACTATGAAGGTTGCATTGACATCCTTGTACCCGCGAAGAGCACCTTGAATAGGAGCACCGAAAGCATCAGACAATTGGAATAAAATAGCGTATAACAGAAAATGTGTTGTTAGCTCCAGTACTTCTAGATCATTTGTATAAAGCCCGGCAACACTCTCTCTTAAAAAATATAAAAGAACAGATGTGATCAAAGCCATTACAATAGCAAACGAAATTCCAAGAAAACTGTATATTTTAGCGTCTTTAAATCGTTTTGCCCCAACTTCAAACCCTACTACAATCGTTAATGCCATAGAAATACTTAATGGAATCATATATAAGTAGGATGCAAAATTCATCGCCGCCTGATGGGAAGCAATAGTGAGTGTATTATATTCACTCATTAATAAGGTAACAGCAGCAAAAATACTCGTTTCAAAAAACATTGCAAAACCGATAGGGAGCCCGATTTTAAGAATTTCCTTCCATGTCTTAAATTGGACAGGATACAAAGTTCGAAATAATTGAAATGGACGAAAAGGGGCTAGTTTGATTACGACAAATAGGGCAAATCCAAGTATTACCCAATAGGTGATTGCCGTTGCATAGCCAGTTCCGATTCCGCCCAACTCAGGAAACCCCAATTTGCCAAAAATGAATACGTAATTTAAAATCACGTTGATAGGCAAGGAAGATAGTGTAATGACCATTGTCACCCTTGTATGCCCTAAAGCATCAATGAAGCAACGTAAAACGGTGTATATTACTAAAGGGATGACCCCAAATCCTAATCCTATTAAATAATGTTTGGCAATGTAAGAAACCTCAGTGGTTAGACTCATAGTATTTAAAATTGGATCGATTGCCACAAAACCGAGGATCAATATGATTCCAGCAATAACAATTGATAAATACACACCTTGAATAATAGAGAACGGAACATTCCTTGTGTTTTTAGCTCCAACTAATTGAGCAATAATAGGTGTAATCGCCAACAAAATACCATTAACCAAAGTGAATATGGGCATCCAAAGACTTGAACCAATGGCAACACCGGCTAAGTCATCTGCACTAGCCCTTCCGGACATCATCGTATCAAAGAAATTCATTGCGTAAAGGCCAATCTGGGTAACTAATATAGGAAATAATATTTTAATGAAAAAAAGTAGTTTTTGCTTCAACGTATAGGTTTGTTCCATGTCTTAACCTCAATCCTAGAGTATATGTCAAATAACTGAATTTAATCTACTAAACGAAAAATTACATGAGGAATATTATATCATATCGCAAAAAAATAAATTATAATTAAATTAATATTACTATTACTTTCCATAAAAAATAATTTTAGGTGATTATAATGGCCTTACCATTTACACAATTCTCCCAGAATGCAAATAAAGAGATGCTTAATCTCCTTCGGCAATTAGGTGATAACGATCAAACATCTGAAATCGGGGAGAAAATTAGAGAAATCTTTTTGAGAGAATATGCATTCATAAAAGATGCACTTGATTCGTCAACCATTGTTGCTGTAACTAATAAAGCTGGCATTATAGCATATGTAAATGATAAGTTTTGTGAGATTTCCCAATATAGCAGGGAAGAATTAATAGGCAGTACACATCGACTATTAAATTCGGGTTATCATAGTCCAAACTTTTTTAAAGAGATGTGGACTACGATTCTGTCAGGGAAAATTTGGTGTGGAGATGTAAAAAATCTAAAAAAAGATGGCAGCTATTACTGGGTTCATACAAATATTATTCCAATCATTAATAATGTCACAAATCAAGTCGAACAATTTATTGCGCTTCGTACAGATATTACGAAGGGAAAAGAAGCGGAAGAAGAGCTGCGCAAGGTTATTCAAAATGATTTCGAAAGGACGATAAGAAGCCTTGATAATATGGTGTTTAAAATTAAAAAAGATAGATATGGCGATTTCATTATTACTTTAGTAGAAGGAAAACTATCGAAGTTGCTGGACATTTCGGAAGGGATTTTTGATCAAAAAAGAATCGAGGATTTCTTTGGAACTGAAATGGCTAATGAGGCTTTGAGAAAATGTGAAGCAGCTTTCCGTGGAGAAAAGCATTCAATTAAACATCATTACAATGGCATCGAGTTATATACGACATTGTCTCCAATAATAGAAAACGGTACTATTATTGAAATTATTGGGAATTCCAACGATATCACTTTATTAGAATTGGCTCAAAAAGAAATTCACCATTTAGCCTACCATGATGATCTAACAGATTTACCGAACAGGAGAAAGTTAACAAAAGATTTACAAGAAAAGCTTAATCATATTTCCAATCAAAAATTCGCGGCTTTATTTGTTGATATTGACCGTTTTAAACAAATAAATGATACTTTAGGGTTCAATAGAGGGGATAAACTAATATTGGAGCTAAGCCAAAGATTAAAGCAATTTATTTCTGGGCTTGGAACAATCTACCGCTCAAGCGGAGATGAATATGTTATTATTCTTGAAAAATATAAAAATGACTCGATTCTTTCGAGGCAAGTACAAGAACTATTGAAGATTGTAGAAGAACCTATGTTAATTGATGGGTATGAATTAATGATTACATGTTCCGTTGGTGTTACTACGTTCCCTAACGATGAGGATTCAGCGGAAAAAATACTAAACCGAGTGGAAACGGCTTTAAAGCATTGCAAATTAAATGGTAGACAGGGATTTATCTTTTACAATGAAGAAATGGCTCAAAATACGAAGGAACGTTTAAACTTAGAGATCAATTTTAGAAAAGCTATAATAAATGATGAATTAACCCTTCATTATCAACCAAAATATATTCTTAATTCTAATCAAATGGATGGGATGGAGGCACTGGTACGCTGGTATTCCCCGGTATACGGGTTTGTCAGTCCGAACGAATTTATCCAGATTGCTGAGGATACCGGCTTAATCGTTCAATTAGGGGAATGGGTCCTTTATAATGCTTGTAAGCAAAATAAAGAATGGATTAATAATGGCTATCCACCGCGGAGAGTAGCTGTAAATGTTTCTGCGATTGAGCTCTTAAGACCAAACTATGTAGAGCGTGTAAAACGAATTCTAAAAGAAACAAAGCTTGATCCACAGTATTTAGAACTGGAAATTACTGAAAATAGTGTGATGCGTAATCTCGAAAAGGGGATCCAAATTCTTCAAGAACTAAAGAGTTTAGGGATTTTTATAGCCATTGATGATTTTGGTACAGGATACTCTTCGTTCGGATATTTAAAGCAGCTTCCAATTAATATTTTGAAAATCGATAAATACTTTATACAGGAAATTGATAAGAGCGAAATTGATGCAAATATTGTGAAATCTATGATACAATTAGGGCATACGTTTCACTTGAAAGTTATTGCAGAAGGGGTTGAAACAAAGAGAGCGGCGGAGATTCTCAGAGACCTAAACTGTGATATCGTTCAAGGTTATTATTTCAGTAAACCAATACCAGCTGATATGTTTGAAAAACTGTTATAACTTATATGAAACGTAATCATGTTTTCATGGTATAATGCATATGTATGAAAAAAGTGGAAAAAAGAAACGGAGGGTAGAAAGATGGACCAACAGAAACTAGCAACCTACTTTGAAGAGAAGATTAATGCCGCTAAAATCCAATTTGAACGAACAGTTGAATGCAAGCACACGGAGTTTGATGATTTGTATCCTTATATGAATGAACAGCCTACATTTTTTTGGTATAAGCGCTATGTTGCATGGCAGGAGTTATTAACCATTACTAAATTAGCAAGTGAACTTGAGCTTGAATGGAAATCTTTCTTTACCAAAAACCAAATTCTTTTTATTGATAACAAAGTATTAGACGCAAAAGTTTTAGACCATTGGTTTGAAGAATGCCGCCAAGAATCATAATAAAAAGTATAGTGGAACAGCCTGACTATAAAATGTCTAGATTCGCTCTAATCTACATGCGAATCAGGCATTTTTTTGTTTGTAGGCATATTAAATGAAATTTACATTTTAATAATTATATAATAAATGAAGAAATGTACTATTCCTAAAGAAGGTGAACGATATATCTTTACATAAACGAAACTTAATCATAATGTGGATTTCATCCTTCTTAATTTCGGGAAGTCTAACGATGGTAATGCCCTTTCTTTCTCTGCTCATTGACTCGATGGGAGATTATTCTACTGAATTTGTTTTAAAATGGGCTGGTTTAGTTTTTGGGGTAACCTTTGTAACAGCCTTTATCATTTCTCCAGTATGGGGCCGACTCGGAGACCGTCATGGCAGAAAAAAATTGTTATTATTTTTAAGTTTTGGTGCCTCGATTTGTATTTTATTAATGGGGATTGTCACTTCGGTTTACCATATTTTTATTATTAGATTTTTCATGGGCTTTTTTGCCGGCTTTATTCCGATGGCCCAGGCCTTTATTGCTACGCAAACACCAAAGAAAATTGCCGGTAAAGTAATGGGCACCCTCCAAACAGGATCGGTTTCCGGAGGACTATTTGGTCCGCTTATTGGAGGGTGGCTTGCAGATTCATTTGGATTTACTTATACATTTTTATTAACAGGATTCATTATCCTATTTACTTTTTTAATGATTTTAGCTGGAGTCAAGGAAGTGGAAGTTAATAAGAATGACTCCAAGAAAGAAGATTATTCAAGTAAACAGGTGTTCCATTTTATCTTTACAAGTCCACTCCTATTAGCTGTTATGGTTGTTGGAATGCTAGTACAAATCGCAAACTTTAGCATCCAGCCTTTACTTGCCATTTATGTAGGGGAATTACACGGACAACAGAATTTAGCCTTTTTCTCCGGCGCAGCTTTTTCGGTTGTTGGATTAGGTAATTTATTACTTTCGAGGGAATGGGGGAAATTAGGTGATCGCTTTGGTCATGACAAAATTCTCTTAATATTAGTCCTGGTAGGTGCAGTTGTGTATGTACCGCAGGCCTTTGTCACTTCCATTTGGCAGCTGCTCGTCTTGAGGCTTTTTCTAGGAATGGTAATCGGCGGTGTCATTCCTTGTATTGTCGCCTATATCCGTCAAGCTGCGCCATTTTCGATACAAGGTGAAGTGTTAGGCTATAATACGAGCTTCCGCTTCTTTGGGAATGTCGTCGGTCCTATCATGGGCGGCTTTATTTCAGGCTATATTGGGATTTCATCCGTATTTTTTGTGACAAGTGGGCTGTTTATCATAGGTGGATTTTTATTATGGATGGTACGCAGTAAATCAAACCTTCCCAAAATGAAAAATTCTTTTGGAAATTAGGTGAGTTCCCTATATAATATGGAGATGAATAACAATTTGAAAGGACTGTACGAAATGATTCATAATACATGGCAAAATAAAGACACCATTAAGCAAGTAAAATGTGTACATACAAACGCAGAAAAGTACATGGTAAACAGAGCGTTAACAGTAGGTAATATCTACGAGGTCAAAAACGAAACAGAAGAATTTCTGTTTATCATTGACAATACTGGCAAAGTTGGCGGATATTATAAAGATTATTTTGAAGCAATTTAATAAACAATTGAAAGGTAGGTTCGCAATGCAACCTATCTTTTTTTACTTTATTCAGGAGAATAAAGTAAAAGCCTCCGGTGGATGCCTCAGATTTTCAGAGGTAGTTTTTCGAGCAGGCTCGAAAAAATCTGGGCGCAAATGCGCCAAGGCGCATTTGATCAACGCAAAAACTAACAATCTGCGACATAATTCCCTGTTGTTGTATAGCTTTTTCATTTCAAATGCAGTAAAATTAATTTTTGAGTGCCGAACAGAGAGGATTGAGAAATTGAAAAGCATCAATAACACTAAGATAGAGCTATTAGCACCTGCCGGAAATTGGGATTGTATTAAAGCTGCAGTTGCTAATGGAGCAGATGCTGTTTATTTTGGAGTTGGAACTTTAAATGCAAGAGTACGGGCAACGAATTTTCAAATCAATGATTTGCCCGAAGTTATGGCTTATTTGCATAAATATAATGTACGTGGTTTTGTCACGTTGAATATTTTAATTTTTGAAAAAGAGATGAATGATGCCCGCACTTTAATTGAAGCTTGTATTGGTGCCGGCGTAGATGGATTAATCGTTCAGGACATGGGAATTTTGCAATTAATTCGCGAAATGTCACCTGATTTTCCGATCCATGGTTCAACGCAAATGACGGTCACATCACCTGAGGCTGTTGATTTTCTAAAGCCGTATAATCTTGAAGTCGTTGTTTTGGGTCGTGAAAACAATATGAAGCAAATCAAAACGATTCACGACCAAACAAAAACTCCATTGGAAGTTTTTGTACACGGTGCTATCTGTGTTTCCTATTCAGGCCAGTGCTTAACATCAGAAATGTGGGGCGGACGATCAGCTAATCGTGGTGAATGTGCCCAAGCATGCCGCTTGCCATATGACCTAGTCGTTGATGGTGAAGTAAAAGAAATGGGAAATCTTGCTTACGTGCTATCACCAAAGGATTTAGCTGCTTTAGAGATTATACCTGAGCTAATTGAAGCTGGTGTAACTACTTTTAAAGTTGAAGGTCGTTTAAAATCACCTGAATATGTAGCGAATGTCGTAAGCAAATACCGTAAAGCGATCGACGAGTATCTTGCCGGTAGAGACTACACACCATCAAAAGAAGAAATTCGCGAACTTCAGCAGAGCTTTAGCCGAGGATTTACATTTGGCTTTTTAAAAGGAACTAACCATAAGCAATTATTAGATGGAACATTCCCTAAAAGCCGTGGTGTTTATGTAGGAACTGTCAAAAAAGTGCTAAAAGATGCAGTTCTATGTGAGACCCTAGCTCCTTTAAAGCGTGGCGACGGGATCGTTTTTGATGCTGGACGTCCAGAAGAAAAAGAAGAGGGCGGACGAATCTACGACCTTCGCAAAAAAGGCAACAAAGTAGATGGAGAGGTAAAAGAAGGTCTCATTGAAATCGTACCAGGCCGTCATGATATTAATTTAACAAAAGTCCATGTAGGTGATAAAATTTGGAAAACAAGCGACCAAGAACTGGATCGCCGCTTACGCAAAACCTATGAATCAGAACAAACCTATCGTCTTTTCCCAGTAAGTGTGTCAGCATCAGGTACGGTTGGTAGTTCATTAGTTACAGTATGGCATGATGAAACGACAAATCATTATGTCACTGTTGAGTCAAGTAGTAATCTTGAATTGGCAATGAAACGCCCATTAACTAGTGGATATCTAGGAGAACAGCTAGGCCGCTTAGGTGGAACAATTTTTGAGTTAACTAATATTGATGCAAGTTTTAGTGAGGATGTTATTATTCCGGTAAAAGAATTAAACCAAATGAGAAGAGAGGCAGTCGAGCAACTTCTAGTTTTAAGACAAGCGCCACCTTGTTATCAAAAAAACGAAGTAAAAGTGATCTCCAAATCTAAAAAAAGACAAAATAAAGACAAGCAAACTATGGAAAATCCGAATCTAATTGCCCTTTGTAGGACAATGGAGCAGGTTGTGGCTGCTTGTCAAACCGATATTGATTTCATCTATGCTGACTTTGAATTTACAACGGACTATCCAAAGGCTGTGAAAGCTGCTAGAGCACACAACAAACCGATCGCACTAGCTACACCTAGAATTCATATGCCTGGTGAAAATGCTATTTTAAACGGCTTAATTAAAGCTGAACCTGATGCCATTTTGGCAAGAAACCTAGCTGCAGTTCAATTTTATATGGATCAAAATCTATCAATACCGGTTATAGGCGATTTTTCTTTAAATATTGCGAACTCAAAAGCTGTGGATTTATTTTTGGGACGAGGCTTATCAAGAATCACTCCATCCTATGATTTAAATATTCAACAGATGTTTGATTTATTAGAGAATTCTACAACGACGAATATTGAGGTTGTCATCCACCAGCATTTGCCGATGTTCCATACTGAGCATTGTGTATATTGTACATTCCTCAGTGAAGGAACTGATTTCACAAATTGTGGTCGACCTTGTGAACAGCATCGTATATCACTTGAAGACCGAATTGGGATGAAGCATCCAGTACGAGTTGATATTGGCTGCCGCAACACAGTGTATAATGCGATCGAGCAATCCGGTGCAGAATATCTAGCGAATTTTTTAAATGAGGGTATTCAGCATTTTAGAATAGAGTTTTTAGAAGAAGAGGCTGGAAAGGTTCAAGAAGTGATCCATCTTTACCGTGAAGCACTTGAAGGAAAAAGAACCGGTACAAGTGTATGGAAATCACTAAAAGCTACAAATCAATTAGGTGTTACGAGAGGGCAGTTAATTAAAAAATAAATATTGGGGATACGCAATTCCCCTTTTTTCTTTAAAATAGGAGAATTTTAGGAAAAATTCTTAAATTAGCCATACAATTTTGCGAAAAATGTATTACTATATATAGTAGAGTTTATATTTTTATTAATTTAATTTGGCATACATATTGACAAACTGTAAAAGATAAATAAAAAGATGCTTTCCTAATCCAACTACTGCACGATACGACAGAAAGATAGGTGCAATGCAGTGCGAGTATTAATATTTAGTGGTGGAAATTTAAATACTTGGGCCCTTTCAAGTATAAAGGAGGAGGATTATATTATCGGAGTCGATCGCGGTGCCTATTTTCTATATTCTAATGGTATAGAAATGGATTGTGCAATCGGGGATTTTGATTCCGTAACGAAGGCTGAAAAAGAACGAATAGTGGCAAAAACAAAGGAAATAATTTCATGTGATGCCATTAATAAAAATGAGACCGATACGGAGATGGCGTTTAACTTTGCGCTAAATAAACAACCAAAAGAAATATTGCTATTTGGTGTTTTAGGAACTCGTTTCGATCATTCGATAGCCAACATTCAACTACTATACAGCGGATTAGATGCGGGAATTGACTGCAAAATCGTCGATGAGAGGAACGAAATTCAACTCGTTAATAGTCAGCTTGTCATACATAAGAATCGCTTCAAAAACGTTTCTTTACTGCCCTTAACCTTTGAGGTGAGCGGGATCACATTAGAAGGATTTAATTATCCCTTGACTGATGCGACGATCAGAATAGGGGAATCAATTGGAATTAGTAATATATTAAATGGTGAAATTGGCAAAATTACGATCAAATCTGGAATTTTGCAAGTGATAAAAAGTAATGATTAATAAAAAATTTATAAAGGAAGTGCAGTTTAAAATGGCAAAGAGAATAAGTGAACTATATGAGCATGAACTAATTGAAATGGCAGCAAAAAATTTACAAAAAGAACAAATTAAAAGAGAATGGTTTAGTCGTTGGGGTTTAGAGTTTCCAATGATTCGTACTGCTTTTGGTGTAAAAAAATATGGCGAGGATTATACAGCTAAAACTGAAATGAAAAACAAAGAGTATGTTGCGATATAAATAGAAAAGCGGAGGCGCTCATCGACGAGGCTTCCGCTTTTTTGTTGTCTAGCTCCAGCTCCCAGCGACTAGAAAACTTCGCAAGCCTCCCTACGATAAGTCAACATCGACTCGCATGCTCGTCGCCGGATGTCCTATATCTCAGTCGCCGTGCTCCAGTTTTTACGTCGCTAAACGGTCGCTTCCGCTTTTCTATTTTATTTATACATTTCTGCGACTTGTTTTTGAATATCTTTATTTTCCAAGTATTCATCAAATGTCATTTGCTTATCAACTAAGCCTTTTGGTGTAATTTCAAAAATACGGTTAGCTATAGTTTGGACAAACTGATGGTCATGGGATGCAAACAGCATTGAACCTTTAAAGGCAATTAAACCATTATTTAATGCTGTAATAGATTCAAGGTCTAAATGGTTTGTCGGCTCATCCAAAAGTAGAACGTTCGCACCGCTAAGCATCATTTTCGAAAGCATACAACGTACTTTTTCGCCCCCGGAAAGGACGCTTGCTTTTTTCAATACTTCTTCACCTGAGAATAGCATTCTTCCTAAAAAGCCTCTTAGGAAGCTTTCACTTTCATCATTAGGTGAAAATTGGCGAAGCCATTCAACAAGATTGACATCACTGTTTTCGAAGTACTCAGAGTTATCTTTTGGAAAATAAGCTTGCGATGTTGTAACTCCCCACTTGAATGTACCGCTATCAGGCTCCATTTCACCCATTAATATTTTAAACAAGGTTGTTTTCGCTATTTCATTGCTGCCAACAAGGGCAACTTTATCGCCTTTATTCATGATAAAGCTTAAATTGTCTAGAACTTTTTCACCATCAATTGTTTTTGTTAAACCTTCGACACGCAATAGGTCATTTCCGATTTCACGGTCAGGCGTAAAACCGACGAATGGATAGCGGCGTGATGATGGTCTAATATCGTCCAGTTCAATTTTATCTAATAATTTTTTACGGGAGGTTGCCTGTTTTGATTTTGATGCGTTTGCACTAAATCGGGCAATAAACTCTTTTAGTTCTTTGATTTTTTCTTCTTTTTTACGATTCGCATCCGAAGCCATCTTTGATGCTAATTGGCTTGATTCATACCAGAAATCATAGTTACCGACATAAATTTGAATTTTACTAAAGTCCAAATCAGCGATATGTGTACATACATTATTCAAGAAATGGCGGTCATGGGATACAACGATAACTGTATTTTCAAAGTTAATTAGAAATTCTTCTAGCCATGCGATCGCTTTTAAATCAAGATGGTTCGTCGGCTCATCCAATAGTAGAACATCAGGTTTACCGAATAATGCTTGGGCAAGCAATACCTTCACTTTTTCTGCACCGGTTAGTTCAGCCATTTTTTTCGTATGAAGCTCTTCTGGAATACCAAGCCCTTTTAATAGAATCGCCGCTTCAGATTCTGCTTCCCAACCGTTCATTTCAGCGAATTCGCCTTCAAGCTCGGCTGCTTTTATGCCATCTTCATCTGTAAAATCAGCCTTCATGTAAATGGCATCCTTTTCCTGCATAACCTCATAAAGACGAGCATGGCCCATAATGACTGTTGTCAGCACTTCATACTCTTCGTATTCAAAATGGTTCTGTTTTAGGACAGCTAAACGTTCACCAGGGCCCATGATCACATCACCAGTTTGCGGTTCGATATCACCAGATAAAATTTTTAAAAAAGTAGATTTACCGGCACCATTGGCACCAATTAAACCATAGCAATTTCCAGGGGTAAACTTAATGTTGACATCTTCAAAAAGTTTGCGGTCCCCGTAGCGTAGACTTACATTACTTACAGTAATCATTTAATTAAATTCCTCCAAATATTTGTTATCTATCAGATTATATCAAATAAACACTAATAAAGCGATTAACACCATAACAGGCCAGGATTAATGTGTTATTTATGTTTGTTATTATTATTTGAAAATAATTGTAAATCATAGTTTTCAAATTTTTACTGTCATGGTGATAGAATTAGTGGTACAATATTAAATAATTTCAATTTAATAATTTTTTAGATAATAGTTGGAGGGATTACTGGTGGCAGAACTACGTAGTAATATGATTAAAAAAGGCTTTGATAGAGCACCACATCGCAGTTTACTTCGAGCTGCAGGTGTAAAAGAGGAAGATTTCGATAAACCATTTATCGCAGTTTGTAATTCTTATATTGATATAGTACCAGGGCATGTCCATTTACAAGAATTTGGTAAAATTGTAAAGGAAGCCATTCGTGAAGCAGGTGGTGTACCATTTGAATTTAATACGATTGGTGTAGATGATGGTATTGCAATGGGTCATATTGGCATGCGCTATTCGTTACCAAGCCGTGATATTATTGCTGACTCGGTTGAAACAGTTGTGGCAGCTCACTGGTTCGACGGTATGGTCTGTATTCCAAACTGTGACAAGATTACACCAGGAATGATGATGGCAGCTATGCGTTTAAATATTCCAACTGTTTTTGTTAGTGGCGGCCCAATGAAAGCTGGCGTAACAAGCACTGGTAAGAAGCTTTCACTTTCATCAGTTTTTGAGGGAGTAGGGGCATACCAAGCTGGTCAAATTGATGAAGCTGCATTAACAGAGATCGAACAATATGGCTGCCCAACATGTGGATCATGTTCAGGCATGTTTACTGCAAACTCTATGAACTGTCTTGCAGAGGTTCTTGGATTAGCATTACCAGGAAATGGCACCATTTTGGCGGTTTCCCCTGAACGACGTGATTTTGTTCGTGAGTCTGCAAAACAATTAATGCATTTAATTGAAAAAGACATTAAACCACGTGACATCGTTACAGAAAAAGCAATCGACAATGCGTTTGCTTTAGACATGGCAATGGGCGGTTCTACAAATACAGTATTACACACACTTGCATTAGCAAACGAAGCAGGTGTTGAATATTCCCTTGAACGTATTAATGCAGTAGCTGAACGTGTACCACACTTGGCAAAGCTTGCTCCAGCATCTGATGTATTTATTGAAGATTTACATGAAGCAGGTGGTGTGCACGCAGTACTTAATGAATTAGCGAAAAAAGAAGGTACCCTTCACTTAGATACTTTAACTGTAACTGGTAAAACATTAGGTGAGAACATTGTTGGCCATGAAGTAAAAGACTACAATATTATTCTTCCAATTGATAAGCCGCACACTGAAAAAGGCGGACTTGCGATTCTATTTGGTAATTTAGCTCCAGAGGGTGCAGTTATTAAATCGGGTGCAGTCGAGGGTGGCATTACTCGCCATGAAGGTCCTGCGATTGTATTTGATTCACAGGAAGAGGCGCTAGAAGGCATTGCAAATGGCAGTGTTAAGGCAGGCCATGTAGTTATTATCCGCTATGAAGGACCAAAAGGTGGTCCAGGTATGCCGGAAATGCTTGCTCCAACATCACAAATTGTTGGTATGGGTCTTGGCACAAGAGTTGCCTTAGTAACAGATGGTCGTTTCTCAGGTGCATCCCGCGGCTTATCAATCGGTCACGTTTCACCTGAAGCTGCAGAAGGCGGACCACTTGCATTCGTTGAAAACGGCGACCATGTAGTTATTGACATTGAACAACGCACAATGAACGTTGACGTACCGGAGGAAGAGTGGAACAAGCGTAAGGAAAACTGGAAAGGCTTCGAACCAAAGGTTAAAACTGGTTATCTTGCACGCTATTCTAAACTTGTTACAAATGCAAGCAAAGGCGGAATTTTAAAGATTTAGTTGATGGTGGGTCTTTGAATCTCTGCTTGAAATTGAAATTTTTGTGATTGGAAATTGGTGAAAGCATGGCTCTTAGTTTGGGCCATGTTTTTTTGTGGTTATTAAGTATTTATCCTCATCAAACCGAGCCTAGATGAGGTTTGATAGTAAATAACTCGTGTTTATCCTCACCAAACCGTGTCTAGGTGAGGTTTGATAGTAAATAACTCGTGTTTATCCTCACCAAACCATGTCCAGGCCTGATTTGATAGTAGAAAACTATTATATTATTTAGTTAGTATATTATTTTAAATGTAGTGAGTTCCCCTTTGTTTTCCGATAGATTGATAATTAGTGGTCAGAACCTTCCTAATAGTGTTATCTGATTTAATAATACCGCACCATTCACTAATTGCCGTAGTTGTTACTTTTATATCAGGAAATAGCATTTTATATTCTTCAACATTCCGCAAAACAGCTGCTTCAATCTTCTCCCGAAAACCACATTTATTGCAAACTATTGTTTTGGGATTAGTGAAAACATCAAACGACTGACAAGATTTGCAATAGATCCCCTTTTTTAACCCCTCAAAGGTATAGTCCGGTCTATTTTTGAAGGGTGATTCGTCCTTATGGTTTTGTAGTAATTGTTGGGCTAACTTAAAATCTCTTTCTTTTAATTTGGCAGTTGTTAATTGTGAGTTTAATTGATTTACGAAGCGATCAAGTTGTGTTGGAAAGATGATAGGGTGATTGGGTGGTGCTTGATATAGGTAGAAATTTGGGTTTACAAACACTAGCTTTGATGTGATTGGGGATTTAAATCCTAGCCTTTGAAGTTGTTGTTTTAATAATAGCTCGCAACGGTTTAATTGGTGAATTGGATTTTTGCTTTCTTTTTTTCTATCATTTTTGAGGATAGAATACCAATTATTGTCGTTGTCAATGATGTAGTCGTTTTCAAAATTCTTAACATCGTAAAGATGTATTTTTTCTGGGGCCAGTAGCAGCGAATCGATTTGAAAATAGGTATTATTGATTTCAAATAATAGATCATTTAATATAATAAATTCACCTTGCAGCGGTGCAAGCAAGTGGTCGAATTGCACTTCACCCTCGTATCCTTTTTCAAGGGTCCAGTAGTATTGCATTTCGCTTTGTGATAGAGTGGTTCGGGTATTGACAACTCTATAAATCATTAATTCCTTCGATTCAGTTCGGTGTTTATAAATCATTAGAAAACTCCTTTCAATAATGTTATCTATTATTTTAAGTGAATTTTCATATATTTACCATGAAAAAATTAATAGATTTTATTTTCATCTAGTTTACATAATAAAATTATGGAATAGTAAGGATTCCGATAAAATTTCTCTGTTCTTGAAATGGTAAAATTAACACCCCTTGCAAAATTTGATTATTTAATTTTTCAATATTAGATACTATAATGGATGGATAGCAGATACTAATTAAAAGGAGTTTCTATGAAAAAATTCAAACCGATTATAGAAATCATTTGTTATATTGTATTGCCGATTGTAATTTGGAAGTATGGACGCGAGCCACTAGGGGATTATTATGCAATGTTGTTATCAACAGCGCCAGCGTTTGTCTATACGATATGGAACTTTTTCAATGACCGTCAATTTAACGTTTCTGGTTTATATATTATGTCATCGCTTTTGGTCAATACGATTTTGGATTTAGTCAGTGATTCGGCTGAATGGATGCTTTGGAACGGCATTTATTTTAATTTCGGTATGATTGCCTTTTTATTACTGACAATTGCTATTAAAAAACCGATTGTCATGTATTTTCTAATAGACGCTGCTTATGTTCAAGGTACACCGCGTGAGGAAAGCCGTAAAAAGTATAAATCAAAAGAGCTATTTAAATATTTCCAATGGTTGACTGCTTTCTTAATTTTACGGGACGTGTTGGAGAGCGGTGTGAAAATCTGGCTTATCTATAAATATGGTGTAGATGGATTTGATAAGATTTTGATTACGATGAGAACATTCGGTTATGTCATGTCAATTGTCTTTGTAGGAGCCGTTATGTTTGTATTTAATAAAATTAGCCAGCATGCTGAAAAAGAAAAAAGTGCCGAAAGTGAAGAAGAAGAGGAAAAGGTCATTTAATAATCGCCAGTAGAAGCTATTTAAGCTAAAAAAATTAAACACCTAGTTTCCGCTTACACAGGAATTAGGTGTTTTTTAATCCATTTTAATCGAAGTAGCAAATGCAACATAGGGCACCGACCCAATCATGATCCGTATGACCTGGATTGGAACTAAAGGGAATTTTAATTCAATAAATGCTACTGCTTCTTTTTTTACATTCTGTACAAATTCACCATCTTCGTTTAGTTGCGCAGCATGCCTTTTCCCTACATAAAGTAAAGCTTCAAACCGGCCTTCATTTTCTATGATTTCGTGCTTTAAAAATAAACCCAATCCTATCACCTTATCCAAACTGACGTTTACTTTATAGCTTAAACATTAACATAGATAATATCCTTGTATATTTTTCTCTGGTATAATTTAGAAAAAGAACAAAGGGGGGGAATAACGGATGCAAGACGAAGAACGAATTTATTTATTAGAAAAAAGAGTGTCCGAATTGGAAAGTGAGCTAAGTATTTTAAAAACGGCGATCCATGTCCCGTCACCAATTGACGATTCCCATTCTTCATTATTGCAAACTCAATCAAATACTAACGTGGCAAACGTCCCAAAGGTTCCCGTAGATCAAACAATCGATAAAAACTGGGACTTACTTAAAAAATCACAACAAAAAGAACAGCCAAAAGAAAAGCGTGATTTAGAAAAGCTATTAACCCAGGTTTGGCTACCACGGATTTTTATGGTTGTTATGTTGTTGGGGGTACTGTGGGGATTCAAAGTTGCGATTGATTACGGATTTCTTACGCCTGCTGTGCGAATTATACTTGGCTATATTGTCGGTGCAGCACTCATTTACTTAGGCCAAAAACAACTAAAACATGCTCGTGAAAAACTAGGAATCGTGTTATTAGGAGGATCCTACTCGATTCTTCTATTTACAACTTTTGCGGCTAATATCTTATTCGGATTTTTCCCAAGCCCATTGGCCTTTATTTTAAATATTATTTGGCTGGGAATCGGGTTATTTTTGGCAAGCAAGCATCATTCACAAGCTTTAGGGGTTTTCATTGCTATTGGCGGTTATTTAATCCCATTTTTAATCGAGAGTGAAAATCCAAGTATATGGATATTTGCATCATATGAAACGATTCTCTATCTTATTTTACTTTATTTTTCGTTACGTAAAAAATTCATTAGCCTTTATTTCGTAGCGTTTGCACTTTTACATCTAACATTTTTCATTTATTCGATAGCAGCTGGATTCCTAAGTAACAATGATCCGCTCGTTTATGGTGTCGTTATACAGTTCCTGTTTATTACGGTGATTTATTTGAAAGGAACCTTCTACACAACGGAGCAAAGGGCAACATTGTTTACAAGCTTTGTTTTAACAACCGGCTGGGTAAACATCACCTTTACCGATTTTGCTGCTGAACAATTTGCGCTCATCACTACAGTTATATTTTTACTAATCACCTATTTCTTCAAAAAAGATAAGGATAAGATGGTCATAGCTTCGGTAGTGGCAGCCTTCGCCTTAATTACCTGGCTAATCCATATTTTTGAAGGTGATTTACTGCAAGTCTTTTTATTAGTCGAAGGGGTAGCGTTATTGTACCTGGGCTGGAATTTACAGTCCAGTTTGCAAAAATTAGCCGGAGCGATCATTTATTCGATAGCATTTTTGATTGCGATTGAAAATAATTATGAGCGGCTGTTTTCGATCGATTCGATGATTTGGCTTACACTATTACTAACAGCCGGCTATGTACTATATGGAATTGTAAAATATGAAAAAAATCAAAATATATTAAAATGGACTCTTGTTGGAATGAATATAATCGTCTGGTTGAGGTACACTTTGCTTTTAATCCCCTTGATTTTGGCCGGATTAGATGAAAATGTGATCCAAATGACGGTTTCGTTTGTTTGGGCGATTCTTTCTGTAGCATTAGTTGTCTTTGGTGTTAAAAGAAATAAAAAGTCAGTTCGCTTAACGGGTGTTGGATTATTATTTATCTCCTTAATAAAAGTTGTCTTTTTTGATCTGTTCATGGTATCGATTGCGATCCGAGCTATTTTGTTCATCGGAATAGGTGTCATTGGTATCTTAATTTCAAGAATTTTTTACAGTAAAAATAATTAAAATAGATCTAATTTTGTTGGGGCTGACCGTTGGGGTGGCCTCATTTTTTTTCGTAAATGATAAAAATATTTATTTTTTCACTTTTTTTTCATTTTCGCTGGTTAGGATGTAAGTGTGGAGGGATTGAAAATGAAAAAAATATATTTAATACCGGCGGCCTTTCTTCTTTCAAGCAGCATTTTGAGTTATGCCCTAGTTGCTAAGGCAGATGATGATCACAAGGAAAAAAATTATTACAAGTATTCTGACCAGCGAAATTATGAACAGCTAGATTATAAAAAAGATCGTTATGAAGATGATGATGACTACAAAAAATATGAGCATTTCGAAAAGGACCGCTATAAAAACTATGATGAATATGAGAAACATCATGACGATGATGACGATGATGACGACGATGATGAATACAAAGAAAATGAAGACTATTACTATTATGATCAACACCAAATAAATGTAACCAAGGAATCATGGTTCAAATGGTCGAGATCAGTTGCAGAACCAAGTGAAATAGCGGCATTGCCGATCAGTCAAGCAACGGAAATCTTACTAAAAATGAATAACCAAGAGCCGATCAAAATTGAGGCCCTTCCAAATGGTAGTCAGCTTTTAGTACCTGTAGAAGAGGTGGCCAAATACCTTGGGGCTAAAACGGTTATTTATCCTAAATCAGAAATTATGGAGATTAATAAAGACAACATGCAGCTAATCGTTCGCAACAATACAAAAGTCGTTTATGAAAATATGAAAAAAACGCCAATGCAAGCCCAGGTTACAAAGAAAAATGATCAGTATTATATGCCTATTTCGGTACTGGCGAATGGTTTAGGTTATCAAATAATGGAAACAACAGCAAATAATCAAATAGAAGTAAAAGGTGGCTCACAGTTATGAACAATAAATGGATGAAATGGATTGTAGGTGTTGGCGGGATTTCGGCATTTACGCTTTTTCTACAGACGATTAATGCTAATGATCAAGCATCGAATGTGAATGAAGACTTTGCCTTAAACGAAAATATGAATGTGAACGTGGTAAATGCTACAGAAAATACTGGAATCAATAAAGATGAGCGGGAGCAACAATTACTTGCATTAGATTGGGATGAAAGTAATTGGGATGTGGAATACAGCAATGAGACGATCATCGCTTCTCCAAGAAACGGAATACCGTATTTAGACCGCGCTGAAGAGCGGACAAGGAGATCATGATGCTGATGCAGGAATATTATTTTCAATGCAAAGCCATGGATACCCTCATCGAAATTGCCGGAACAGGTAAAATTGATTTGTTTGAATGGGAGAAGGAAATTGAGAATTGGTTCGAACAATTTGAAAATATTTGCTCACGCTTCCGCCCAAACAGTGAGCTTTCGCTTTTGAATAATCAATCTATTGATACCATTATTCAAATTGAGCCGACTCTTTATCAAATTATTAAAAAAGCAAATGATTTTGCTGTGCAAACAGATTTCTATTTTAATCCATTTCTGGGCAAAGCCCTAAAAGCTTATGGGTATAAGGAAACTTTTAATGAATTCAAGGACAAAAACGATGTAGAGATTGAACCCTATCAATATGAAGGATATATCAAAGAACCGATTGAATTTTTACCAGTGATGAATGGTGTGATCAAAAAGGGAGATTACGAAATTGATCTTGGTGGTATTGCTAAGGGCTGGAGCGTTGATAAAGTCGCTTCCATTGTAAAAGAATTAGGGCTTGAAAATGGAATTGTGAATGCCGGAGGTGACATCTTTGTTTGGGGAG
This sequence comes from Schinkia azotoformans, assembly GCF_035811335.1. Taxonomy (NCBI): domain Bacteria; kingdom Bacillati; phylum Bacillota; class Bacilli; order Caryophanales; family Bacillaceae; genus Schinkia; species Schinkia azotoformans. The sequence continues at coordinate 117,319 of NZ_JARSMD010000021.1, read as the reverse complement.
AAGAGGAAAGAACGATTGGTGTCCAGCACCCGTCCTCGGAGCTTAGTGATAAAGATATTATTCAATTCAAAATGCGGAACGGGGGAATTGCAACCTCAAATACGTTATACCGAAGCTGGAATGTAGGTGGGAAACGAGTTCACCATATTTTAAATGGAAAAGAGGGCATTCCCTCTGAAAGTGATATTGTTCAAGCAACGGCTTTCTCATCCAATACAGCAGAAGCTGATGTAGTAGCAAAAATATTGTGTATGCACAATTTTAAAGAAGCAATCCCCTGGCTAACGAAGCACTTTCCACATGCCGGCTGCATTGTAGTTAAAAATGATGGTCAAGTTGCTATTAGTCAATCAGTAAAAAAATATGTTACAAGGATCGTGATGTAATATGGCTTTACCTACATGGGAGCTTATTCGTGCCGCAGGCTTAACTTCTTATTTCTTATTATTTGTTTCTGCAGCTTGCGGCATATTGTTTAGTATAAAAGTTGCAACACATAAGACAAATCAACTTTTGCAAATCACTCACCAATCAGCGGGCTGGATTAGTTTACTATTTGGCTTATTTCACGGCCTACTTTTATACATTGATACTTACAAACCCTATACATTAACGGAAATCTTTATTCCATTTACAACAAAAGAAGAAACATTACTAAATGGCTTCGGTACCATTTCATTATATCTTTTAGTACTGCTGTTCATTTCTGGGGATATAATGAAAAAAATTGGGGCTAAAGTATGGAGAAGAATTCACGGTTTGGCATTGCCATTGGTTATTATCGCCAGTGTCCATGGTATTTTATTAGGAACGGATGCTAGCAATGCTTGGGCAATTATCCTTTATGCCGGCGCACTTGCGATCATCCTCTCATTATTAATTGTAAAATTGCTTCTCATTAAAGCAAAAACAAAAAAGGTAGTAAGTGCATAGGAAAATTTTGCTATATAATGTAGTTAAAAAGACAAGGTGTTGGTGAAAATGTTACTCCTTTTAGCAGAAGATGATAAACGATTAGGGAATCTAGTTGTTCATATGTTGAAAAAGGAAAAACATCAAGTAGACTGGGTGCAAAATGGGGAAGATGCCCTCCTTTTTGCAAAAAATTCTAACTATGACTTGATTATTTTAGATTGGATGATGCCGAAAAAGGATGGGATTACAGTTTGTAAAGAGCTGCGTTCATACGGATATGATGGGGCAATTTTAATGGTAACAGCCAAGGACGGATTGGAAGACCGTGTAAAAGGCCTTGATTATGGAGCGGACGATTATATTGTTAAACCATTTGAATTTGCAGAGTTATTTGCGAGAATTCGTGCATTGCAAAGGAGAATTTCTAAACCGTTAGTGCAAGACGAAATTCTATCAGTTGGTTCAATCCAGTTAAATGTTGTCACCCATGTTGTTGAAAAGGATGGTCAGGAAATTCAACTAACACCAAAAGAATATCAGCTCTTGGAATTGTTTTTACGTAACCCAAACCAAACATTGCCTAGAGATTTATTGATAGATCGAATTTGGGGCTATGAAGCTGAAGTAAGCAGCAATAATTTAGATGCCTTAGTACGTTTATTAAGAAAAAAAATTGAAGATGACGGCTCTCACCTCATTCAAAATATCAGGGGAGTAGGTTATAAAATTGAAAAACAAACTGTTTAACCACACCCAATGGCGATTAACTCTATTATTTACGAGCTTTCTCATTATTTTTCTAATTTCGTTTATTCTAATCACATATTTTTCATTGCTTTCGATTGTGACACACGACCAAAAAGAGAAAGTAATTGCATTAGCACATGAAGAAATGGAAGACCATCGTGAGGATTTGTTCGAATGGTATTTTAAAAAGAAAGAAAAAAAACACGATAAAAAAGATGCGATTGAATATAAACCGGAAGCAAGAACATTTTATTTTGTTTTATCAAGAGATGGAAATTTAATTGACGGGGATGAAAACAAACCGGAGATTCGTTCCGAAATCCTATCTCATATCAAGAGCTGGCAGCCCGAGGAGAATGAAGTAAAGAGGATTAGTATTCATTTGGAAGATGGGTCAAAGGAAGATTTACTTCTATCCGGTCGTCCAATCTTTGAACATGGTAGTTATTTAGGAACGATTTATGCAGGTACAAATATTTCAGAAGAAACAGAGATAATACAAACACTTCTATTCATATTAATCGTCCTATCGATTATTTTTATTGCCGCTTCTGCTTTACTAGGCTATTGGATGGCCGGCAGAGCGATGGTGCCAATTTCAAACGCTTTTAATAGACAAAAAGAATTTACAGCAGACGCTTCTCATGAATTAAGGACGCCGCTTAGTATTTTACAATCATCGTTGGAAGTAATTGAGGCAGAAGATCGTGAAAATCTATCACCATTTTCCGTTACGGTGTTGGATGATCTAAAAGATGAAGTAAAACGAATGACACATCTTGTCAATGATCTATTGCTTTTGGCCCGTACTGATCTTGGTAAAGAACAAATAAACAAAGACTGGTTTTCGATAACAAGCGTCCTTGAAAAATTACAAAGAAAATTTCAATATGAAGCCGAAAAGGCTGGTGTTCATTTGAGTGCTTCACTTGAAAACGAAGTCAAGGTCTTTGGTGATGAGGAAAAAATAACACAATTGCTATTTATCTTAGTGGATAATGCCATTAAATATAATGTGCCGGGGGGAGATGTCCTAATTTCGGCAGTAAAGGATAATAATCAAATTAGGATTGAAGTTAAAGATACAGGTGTAGGTATTCCGTTAGAACATCAAAAAAGAATATTTGATCGTTTTTATAGAGTAGACCAAGCAAGGTCAAGAGAGAAAGGAAGCAGCGGAATCGGATTGTCAATTGCTGATTGGATCGTCCAAGTGCATAATGGCAAATTGGAAGTAAGAAGCGGTGAAGAAGGAAAAGGGACGACATTTACAATCCTTCTCCCATTAATAAAATAGAAAAGGAGCAATGAAGTAAAATGAACGGTAAAACTAAAAGAATAGTTGGTGGCTTTCTAGCATTATTGCTTTTGTTAGTTATATCATTTGTTGCCCAGCCAAGCTTTGCTGATGATGATCACAACAAATATCGCGAAGGTGAATTTTACAATGGCCATTATGACAAGCATAAACATGATGAGAATGAGGCTCTAGAGGAAGGCGGAGAATTATTGGGATGGGGCACGGTCATCGCCATTGGTGGTGCAGGCGCATTAATGCCCTTAAGAAGAGGATCTCGTAGTATAATTAAGAAATTTCCAAATGCTAAAAGCGGGATTATTTCTGCTTTAAAATTCTTAGGTAAATCACATATTTGGATCGGGGCATTAGCCCTTATATTAAGCTCCGTCCATGGGGTGATGATGTATTTCAATGAAAGGGAATTTGGATTTGACGAAATATCGGGGACAATTTCTGTTGGACTTATGGCCATTGCCGCTGTCTTCGGTGTCCTATTAATGAAAAATAAAGGAAGCAAACAATATCGTTCGTTCCATTTTGCCTTTCTAATCGTAGCGGTCATAATTGGGGCAGTCCATGTTTTAATTTCATGATATTGCCAGTGAATGGACAATGGTATATGATATCAATATGATAGTTTAAAGATAGTATATAGATAGCAACTTGATATCATAATCATAGCGGAAAGGCGTGTAATAAAAATGATGGATCAATCAAGGGTTCAACTGAACTTAAGAGTGCCTATCGAAACAGTTCAAAAGCTGGATGAAATCGTTGAATTTTATCAAAAAAACACGAAATTCGGCAGGGTCTATAAGGGAGATGTGCTGACAGATATTATAGAAAAAGCACATGCTGCTATGATCAAACAAAGCCATTTTACTAAGCAATATTAAAGATGTAATGACAGCCATTACATCTTTTTTAGTTTCTAAACAAATAAGTTTACAAATGTTGGGATAGATTTTATAGTATTCCTTATAACGGTTTCAACTGTTGGAAAGGGTGCTACCAGTGATCAATGAAGCAAGCGAGCGAATATTTACAAAAAATTTTGTCTTATTATTTTTAACGAACTTCTTCCTTTTTATAGCCTATTACTCATTCATTACCGCTTTACCTATTTATGTATTAGACGAATTAAAGGGGAGTGAAGCTCAGGCTGGGTTAGTTGTTACAATGCTATTAATTTCCGCCATCATCGTTAGACCATTTTCGGGAAAAATATTAGAGTTGTTCGGAAGAAAAGAAACGCTCATTATTAGTTTAGTTTTTTATCTGTTCGGAACAATCATGCACTTTTGGATCATTAACTTTTATACTTTAATGGCCCTTCGGTTTTTTCATGGAATTTGGTTTAGTATTATTACTACAGCTACTTATGCAATCGCAGCGGATATCATTCCTGAGCATAGGCGTGGGGAAGGTTTAGGTTATTTTACAATGTCAATGAATATTGCCATCGTTGCTGGTCCCTTCATTACAATAGCACTTTTAGGAACCTCAACCTTCCAGACACTATTTAATTTACTTACTGTATTAATGGTTGGAACAGTTTTTATTACAACGTTTATTCAGGTTCCAAAGCTTGAAATTAATCAATTACAGTCAAAACTTAAATTTAGTATGAATGACCTGTTTGAAAAAAAATCAATTCCAATTGCGGTCATAGCCCTTTTACTTACTTTTGCCTATTCTAGTATACTATCTTATTTAACAATCTTTGCGAAATCACTCGGATTATTAGAAGCCGCAAGCTATTTCTTTATAGTGTTTGCAGCTTCCATGCTAATCGCTAGACCATTTGTTGGCCGTTTATTCGATAAAAAAGGTCCAACAATCGTTATTTACCCGTTAATCATTTTGTTTTCTATCGGTCTATTCCTATTAACGGTCACAAAATCGGCCTTATTGCTAATCGTTGCAGCAGCATTCATTGGAATTGGTTACGGAAGTCTAGGTCCGTGTTTCCAAACTTTAGCAGTGCAATTTGCGGGGAAAAATAGAAGCGGGCATGCAACAGCCACCTATTTAACTTTTTTCGATATTGGTATAGCGGTAGGGGCCTACGTATTAGGGCTCATTGTGAGTCATTTTAGCTATTCAGGATTATTTTTATTTGCAGGTATTGTTGCGTTATCGATGCTAGTTCTTTTTAAACCAGTGTACAATAAATCTCAAGCGTTAGTAGAGGAATCCTTTAATGAAACAGCAGTTCCTTTAGAAGTGAAAATGAAATAAAAGAAAAACAGATTTATAGGATATAAGGTTATCTAAAATGTGTATAGTAGTCACTTCTAGATAACCTTTTTGTTTTTTTACCGTATAATAGGTTAAGATAATTAAGTGTAATAATTAATTTATTTAACTTTATTTGTAGGAGAAGAGTTCATGATTAAGATGATAATAAGTGATTTAGATGGAACGCTGCTAAGTTTTGATAATAAGGTTCACGATAACGATATTAATGCGATTCATGCCGCCCTACAGCAGGGCATTGATTTTTGTTTAGCTTCAGGGCGAAAGGATCTAGATATACAAGCAGTGGCTAAAATAATCGGAGGCAATAAATTTCATCGCATCAGCCAAAATGGGGCTTTTGTCTTTTCTAGTGATAATCACGAACTTCATCGTACTTCGTTTGAACCGGCAATTGCTAAAAAATTATATGAACGAATAATCGGAGAAGATGTCGTTACAATTTTATCAACGATTGACAGGGAATATGTTGAAGTTAAAGATGAAGTAATCCGTAAAATTGAAGAAAGGCTTTTCAGTCAAATTGAAGAAGAAAGAGAATTGAAAGCAAAGATAGGAAAATCAATACATACATCAAAAATAATAATTAATGGTGCAGAAAATACAATTAGACAATTACAACAGGAATTAATCGAGACTTTTCCCAATGAATTAGATACCTTTATTTCAGAATCCAAAATACTAGATGTCATGCCTAAAAATATTAGTAAGGGAAATGCAATTAAAATACTAATGGAAAACGTAGGTTTATCCCCCAATGAAATTGCCTGCATTGGGGATTCCTATAATGACATCCCCATGTTCCAATTAACAAAGAATAGCTTTGCAATGTCTACAGCGCATCCTGACGTAAAGAGAGAGGCGAATTTCATTGTAGAGACTGTAGCGGAAGCAATTGAACAAATACTTACTTCCTCTAAGGTTAGATCTTAACGGAAGCCATTTATCCTCACCAAAAGGGTTGCGACTCTGGTTTGATAGTACATAACCTGTATTTATCCTCACCAAAAGGGTCGCAATCCAAATTTGATAGTACATAACCAGACTTTATCCTCATCAAAAGGTGTCGCGTCTTCATTTGATTGTAGATAATCTAGCTCATTTAAGAAACTTTGTATCCACTTAAAGCATTTATTACTGTTTTCCGAATGAATCCTTCGGTATACTCAATAATATTAAATTTATCAAAATCCATGGTGGCTACATGATAAGAATTCGTTAATTCAACAATCTTTTTGGACCATGATGAAACATTGTGATAAACGTAATCCGTGCTTTCAGCCGGCACAACATGATCATCTAAAGATTTGAACAATAAAAGGGGACTTGTTATCCGTGAAAGATTTTCCTTACCAATTTTAATTACAGTTAACAGCTGCTTAATGGCATGCACAGGTACAGCAGGATAAGTAATTTCGATTATGCTGTCATCCTTAATATCAGGTTTCCCTTCCTGAACATAATCAAAATCATGGGCCTCTTTATACAGCTCATATCCTGGGACAGAAAAGGCCGCATTAATTGTAATTACCCCGGCCGGATTTACTTTATTAGCTAAAATAAGTGATAAAACTCCTCCCATTGACTGCCCGGCAATAAAAACATGGGAACAGGTTGATTTTAGTTTGTCATAGGCATGTTCAAGTTCTGTGAGCCAATCTTGGAAGATGGTTTCTTCCAGCTCATCAGAATGCGTCCCATGTCCTTTTAAGCGTGGCGCATAAACTGTAAAGCCTTTTTCTGCAAGATGATTTCCAACAAATTTTACACTTTGTGGCGTTCCAACAAAACCGTGAATTAATAATATTCCAATTTCATTTCCTTTTATGTAAAAAGATTCTGCTCCAGGGATTACTTCATATTTATTAATTGTCATTACAATCTCTCCGTTTCTTAAGAAATTTGTGCATAATGGTCTAGCTTCAGCGCCCAGTGACTAGTGGACTTCGCCCACCTCCCTACGATAAGTCAACATCGACTCGCAAAAGCTCGTCGTGTTTCCTTTATCTCAGTCGATGTGCTCCAGTCCTTACGTCGTTGACCGGGCGCTTCCACTTTTCTAATAAAAAACTCCTTCTGCTCGTTGCAAAAGGAGTATTTTTTACACACTTTTATCAACCAAAGCAGAGCTTTGTTGGTAGGAGCACCTTTCCTGATGGGGAGGTTGCTGTGAAGTCATAGAGCCAATTCTCTCGTTCACTCTTGATAATCATTTATTTAATTTTTCCGATAAGAATACTATGTTTTGAATAATAACATGTTTTCATCCATTTGTAAATATCTAAAAATATAAAAGGGCACTTTAATAAAAGTGCCCTTTCTCGCATTGAGGCGACTGACTGCATGCCACATTCATGCATTCCCTTATAGGGCGTGTCAATCGACTTACACAATTCAGCTCATCGCAAAAACTACTATACCATGTTATTCATATAAATTGCAACTTTTAAAAAATTTTCATAAAAGTCTGTTATCCTTCGCAGTTTAGATTTACAATAGAAAGTGAATTTATTTTTTTAACTTTATTCGAGAGAAGTCCCCTCGTCCATAAGTTATAGTAGGATTAACGTAACCGGCATTCAATACAGGGGTCAAACCCACCTTGAATAAAGTTAAAGCCTCCGGCGGATGCCACAGATTTTCAGAGGTAGTTTTTCGAACAAGCTCGAAAAAATCTGGGCGCAAATACGCCAAGGCGCATTTGATTATAATTTTTTTATCGAACAAGGAGATGACACAGATGCTTGATCAAACCATTAAAGTTGATTTAAGCTCAACTAAAAAACCAAAACCAGATGCTGATAAATTGCAATTTGGTAAATTATTTACGGATCATATGTTTATTATGAATTATAAAGAAGGACAAGGCTGGCATGATCCTCGAATCGTCCCATATCAGCCGCTTAAACTGGATCCTTCATGCGTTGTTTTTCATTATGGACAAACGGTTTTTGAAGGCATGAAGGCATATGTCACAAAAGACGGTGAGGTTCAATTATTCAGACCAAATAAGAACTTTGAAAGATTAAACCGTTCAAATGACAGATTAGTAATTCCCCAAATCGATGAGGAATTTGCTTTAGAAGCATTAAAAAAACTAGTATCAATTGATAAAGACTGGGTTCCAACAGCTGAAGGAACATCTCTTTATATTCGTCCATTCATCATTGCAACGCAACCTTATCTAGGTGTTGCACCATCATCTGAGTATATGTTTATTATTATCATGTCACCAGTAGGTGCTTACTATAAAGAGGGCTTAAATCCTGTCAAAATTCAAGTAGAGGATGAGTATGTTCGAACAGTAAAAGGTGGTACTGGTGAAGCCAAAACAGGCGGAAATTATGCGGCGAGCCTAAAAGCACAAGAAATTTCCGGTGAAAAAGGTTATTCACAGGTTCTATGGCTGGATGGTAAAGAACATAAATATGTTGAAGAAGTAGGTAGCATGAATATGTTCTTTAAAGTTGATGGCAAGGTAATAACACCGGCGTTGAATGGAAGTATTCTACAAGGTATCACGAGAGATTCCATTATTCAACTTTTAAAACACTGGAATGTACCGGTAGAAGAACGTCGGATTTCTATTGAAGAGATCTATGAGGCGGCTGCCAATGGTAAGCTAGAAGAAGCATTTGGAACTGGAACTGCTGCTGTTATTTCTCCAGTTGGCGAGCTATTATGGAAAAATGAAAAAGTCGTTCTAAACGAAGGGAAAACAGGCGAAATTTCCAAAAGACTATATGATACGTTAACAGGTATCCAATATGGAACAGAACCAGATCCATTTGGTTGGACAGTGAAAGTAGAATAGTAAAAAATAAAACTCACCGCTTACTGAAAAACAGGGTGGTGAGTTTTTGTCTAGCTCCAGCGCCTATCGCCTAGCAAACTTCAGGTCTCCTCCCTACGATAAGTCAACTAAGAATTGCTAATGCAATTCAAGTTTCCTTTATCGCTGTCGTTGTACCCTCTAGTTTGTACGGCGGTGTGCAAGGCGCTTCCGCTTTTCTTCTAATATCCAACCTCAACAGCGGCAATTACGATATACATTTGATCGTTTTTGTCGCCTTTTTCCTCTAACACAATCCCGCTTGTTGTAAGCATGCCACCGTCAACAACTTCAACTGTTACCTTGCCAAATGGCAGGGCCGCTTTAACGGTTTCAATATCGAGGTTTTCTTTGTCACAAGGGACAGCTAGTCTCACATTGACGCACATATTGTCCAAGCTGTTATTTGGCAATACAGAACGAATGCCAGGCATTGAATTATAATGAATCGCATTTTTTACAGCACGTACAGCGGCACGGGTAATATCTTGACCATGAACATCAATACCCATACCGGTTTCAATAAACATCATTTTTTCCAAAACTATCATTCCTTCCTAGTATTTATATGTTTATTATAGCATTCAGATACAATTGTGAACAAAAAGAGTCAAATCTAGATATTCCATTGTGGTTTGTTTAAAATATTCATATAATAATTAGAATTGCTGAGAACTAAGGGGAGATCACATTTATGAAAAAAATCGTAGCAATTGTTATTGTATTATTCGTAGTTTTGGTTGGGTGGTTATATTATGTTAATTTAACGAACGTCGATGAATTTAGATTAACAGGCTATACGATCATTCAAAAAGATAAAGTAAAAGAAAATGAACCAATGTACTTAAGCTACGATATGCAATACCATGGAAACGGAAAGCCGGTTATTAAGGAAATTCGGTTTATTAAAACAGATGGATCGTTTTTAACGGCTGATGATGAAGCACTCTCAGTAACTGCCTTTATTGATGAAAAAGGTTCAACCCTAGCCAATACAAATGGAGCAATCACGGAAGAAGAAGCAAAAGAATTGAATTTACTTGAGAATTATATACCTGTAGAAAATTATCAAGTAAACAAAAAAGACCTAAATGTTGTTCTAAAGGTGACCGTGAGGGATGAGAACTACAAAAATAATGTAACAGCAATCGAAATTGACTATGAATTGCTAGGGTCTAAAGAAACAAAACAGATTTTGATTTCTGGCTTTGTTGAGTAATCACCTTTTTAGGAGTGATCGTTTGTTTGGTCACTCTTTTTTCATAATTTCGTAATGAATTTTGTCGAATAAATGGCTATAATAAAAGTTGGATTAGTCTATTAAGTTATAAATTTATTGGAATTTAAAAAAATTATAGAGAGGTATAAAATGGGCGAATTTTCATTATCAATTCTTATCGATGTAGTCGGCGAGTTATTTTCGGATGAAACATCTATTGCAGTCTCAAATGGAGACAAGTACATATATTATCGCCCAAGTAAACGGATCAATCTTAAAATAAAGCCTGGTGATCCGGTTAAGGAAGGTACAATTACATATAAAGCGCTACTGAGTGGGCAAAAGGTCTCGGAGTTTATTAGCAGAGATGTATTTGGTGTACCATACTACGGGATGGCTGTTCCTTTTTCAATTAAAGGGAAACAAGGTTGTATAACTGCTGTCTTCCCAACCTTAACTAGTGCCACTTCCGTTGTCACTGTGAAGGTAAATGAAGGGTGGATTCCGGTTCCATTTGAAAAAGTAATCTACTTGGAAGCAAAAAATCGAAAAACATATGTAATAACAGAGGTATGCTCTGGAACGCATAAGGATTCTCTAAATGAATTTGATTATTATTTGCCGAAGGAAACGTTCATTCGATGCCATCGTTCCTTTATTGTGAACGTAACCCAAATTAAAATGATTCATCCTGACACACATTCTACCTTTCTGTTAGAAATGAAGGATGGAACCGAAATTCCTGTCAGCCAATCCTACTCCAGTTATTTTAGAAAATTGCTGGGAGTTTAAATTCTTCTGTTTCATCCCTGGATTTTCTGTTATACATCAATTTAATGCTATGCTCAAGATTGAACTATTGTGAGAATCTTCTGTTTCATCCTGATAATTTCTGGCTCATCCGAAAATTTTGCAATTCTATCCAAAATTCAGCTTGTTTTGACAAATTTCCTGTAAACTATTTTTAAAAATACATCTACAGGGGGAGTAGAAGTGGAGAATTTCAAGAATCGCATTCGTAATGAGGAACTTCTTAATCGAGTTGTGACTGCAGAGGAAGCTGCGAGCTGGATTGAAGACGGAATGTCATTGGGATTTAGTGGATTTACAAGAGCTGGGGATGTTAAAGTTGTACCACGAGCATTAATAAAGCGTGCTGAAAATGAATCATTCAAAGTTGATGTTTATACAGGAGCTTCTTTGGGGACTGATACTGATAAATTACTTGCTGAATCTGGAATTCTGAACAAGCGTTCACCTTTCCAAGCAGATCCAACAATGCGTAAAGGTATCAATAGAGGAGATTTTTATTTCGTTGATACACATCTTTCGCAAGTTGCTGAATTGATTCGCTCAGGCGTAGTACCGATTGATTATGCAGTTTTGGAAGCGATTTCCATTACTGAAGACGGAATGATTATTCCAACTACACAAGTTGGTAATTCAGCCATATTCGCAGAACATGCTAAAAATATAATTATTGAAATTAACTTAGCCCATCCGGAATCGTTTGAAGGAGTTCACGATATCTATGATCCAGGAAAACAGGGTGAGCGTAATCCAATTCCATTAACAACTCCATCCGATCGAATCGGTACAATTGGTATTCCGGTTGATATTAATAAAATCAAAGGAATCGTAATCAATAATGAAATGGATTCACCGTCCAATATCGTACCGCCAGATGAAGAGACGCAAATTATGGCTAACCATTTAATGGAATTCTTAAGAAATGAAATTAAAGAGGGAAGATTAACAAATAGTCTTGCACCTTTACAATCAGGAATTGGATCTGTTGCAAATGCAGTCCTTCATGGTTTAGTTGAATCTGAATTTGAAGACTTAGAAGTTTATTCTGAAGTATTACAGGATGCAGTATTTGACCTTCTTGACGCTGGTAAAGTGAAGTTCGCTTCTTGCTGCTCAATTACCATTTCAGAAGGAAAAATGGAAGAAGTTTTCGGAAACTTCGAAAAATATAAAGATCGTTTAATGTTAAGACCGCAGGAGATTTCCAACCATCCTGAATTAATCCGTCGTATGGGCTTAATCTCTATTAATACAGCTCTTGAAGTTGATATTTATGGTAATGTGAATTCAACACATGTACGCGGAACACATATGATGAATGGTATTGGCGGTTCTGGGGATTTCGCAAGAAACGCTCGTTTGGCTATATTTGTAACGAAGTCAATTGCGAAAAACGGAGACATTTCTAGTATTGTTCCTTTCGTTTCACATACTGACCATACAGAACATGATGTGGATGTCATCGTTACTGAACAAGGATATGCAGACTTACGCGGCTTAGCACCAAGAGAACGAGTTGAGCTATTAATTGAAAATTGTGCACACCCTACGTACCGTGCTCAATTACGTGATTATTATTACGAAGCACTTACAAGAGGTGGACAAACACCTCATGTTTTAGAAAAGGCGTTTTCTTGGCATACAAACTTCGAGAAAAATGGCACCATGCTTGAGCCTGTTTTAGAACCAATCGTAATTAAATAATATTATCTATAAAATTTTAATAATAGGCGCAGATTCTTGACCATTTGACAAGATTCTGCGCTTTTTCTATAAATTTCCACAAAAATCTCTAGGCAAATTGAAGGAAATAGATAATTATAGGAGAATATATGTAAGATATTTATTTTCAAAATTTATGAGGTACAAATAAATGAAAAAACATCTGAAGCTTTATTTTACTGAAAACTTGGATGAGTTACTTAACTATCTTCATGGTAGAATTGAGCACTTTGGGATAACGGGAAATAGTGTTGAACTTACCCGTACCCTTTGCCAGTTTGGCTGCTATAATTTATTAATTTCCAATCATCATACTGTAGATGTAATCTACAAATTTATAAAAAAAGAATATGAAATGAATAGTCTCGGAGAACGAGAAAGAGCCTCTGCAACGAGATTCTTGGCTTTATACTCAGTTTTTGAAGGTTACACCAAAGAAGCACTTCAGTATTATAAGGAGTCCCAGCAACTGTTTTGGTCTTTGGATTTATTTGAAGAAGAATTTATGATGCTAACCGAGGCCTATTCTTGGCTTTATATTTGGATGAATAATCAAGAGGAAATGCACTATTGCCTCCAACGGATGAAGTACATTCAAGATACAATAAAGCCTCCAATAGAATTTATAAACACGATCGAACCCCCCCCAATCACTAGAAAGCTGGATATTGAATATTATTACCGATACATAATTAAAAAAAATTGGAAAATCAATGAAAAATATGTAAATAGTAAAAACAGGATTCACCTCATTTATATGATCCCAGCTTTATGTATGAAACTAATGAATGCCGATCATGATCAGGAAATGTTACAACAAACTGCGTTTACCCTACTGGCCAATGTCAACCAATTTAAGCATCCATTCTATAAAGCCTATATTTATTTCATTGTAGGAAATGCTCTTAGAGACAATTCATATATACTGAAAGCTAAAGAATTATTTTTACTAAACGATGTCACTGATATGGCGGAATTATGTGATGCGGAAAAAAATATATTTTCTAAAGTAAAAAAACGATCTAGTAAACTTACATTTAAGCTGTTCGGTAATTTTGAAGTTTATATTGGGGAAAAACAAATCACCTTAACGAAATGGGAAAGAAAAAAGGCGGAAGAATTGTTGCTTTATTTGTTAGTCCAACCCAACTTACAGGCATTAAAAGACGTAATCATGGATAAATTTTATGCCGATGAGAATTATAAAAAGGCTTCCAATCGAATATATGTCTTGATTCATACTATAAATAATAAAATAAAAAATGTAATCGAGAATGATAAACCTTTTATCTCAATTATGAATGGGTTTATTAGAATTGATCATAATCAAATAGAGGAAATTGATGTTCTTAATTATTTAAAATTATTATCTGTCGGTCGTTTATTGTGGAGCGATGACCAAATGGCTGCTATCGAGCTTTTTAATAAGGCCCGAAAAATCTATCATAACCAAGTCATACCTGACATGTATTACATTTCTTGGTTGGAGCAATTTCGAGAGGATATAAAGCAGAAACATACGAAAATGCTTAATTTTCTTTTGAAAAATACTACAAATGCGGAAATGATAAACAGCCTTTTTGTGGAATTAATAGATTGTGACCCATTAAATGAAACTTCCGTAAAAAATTATATTGCATATTTACTAGGTCAAAGTCACTATATAAAGGCTAAAGAAATCTTTCAAAGATATGCCCGAACATTAAAGGAGGAATTAGGTTTGGATGTATCGGCTGAACTAAAATCCCTCATGGATGTGGTCAAATGAGTCTTAGAAAAAGGCTTTTATTACTTTATTTTCTCGTCGGTCTGGAAGGTGTAGTCTTCGTCGAATTTCAAAATTATTTTGTTTTAGGAAAATCATGGGAATATATTTTAAAATATAATCTGCCGTTTGTACTATTACAAAATGCTGTTTTTCTAGTAGTCTACTATTTATTTTCTGCAATTAGATTAAGAGATGCCATCTTACTTGATCAAAATCCAGAAAAACTCGTAACACTAACCCGTGATGAAAAAACAAAGCTCTTTCATAAGCTTGTTCACTTTCCGATGGAGATGTTTCGCTTTTCTATTTTGTTTATGGTCGTTTTAGCGATTGCCTTCCATATATACGTCGCTTTTTTACTTGAGGAAGTCACAATAAAGGTCTTGATTAACATGTCGATTAGTTTTGTGAGAGAGCAGTCAATAGGCATGATCATTACACTAACGATTATTGCTTTTTTAGGAAAGGCACTCAGGCCGACCATTATTAAACTTAACCAGCCTTCGATTTCATTCATCCATGTATCGTTGGTTAAGAAGATCGTTCTAGTATTTTTTTCACTACTTTTTATCTTTCTAACGGATTTGATATGGCTCTTTTTATCCGTTCAAGCACCAGTAGAGGTTATTATATATAAAGTAATTGTTGTGATTGCAGTATTGTTGACCTTATCAATATTAAGTATCAGGCTTATTATTATGGATTCGATAAAATATACCCATCAGGTGGCAGATTATATTGCAGCTGCTTCGACAGGCAAACGAGAAACACTTCATACTAAAATTCCGGTTACTTCTAATGACGAAATCGGATATTTAGTTGGAAGCTTTAATAAACTGCAACAAAGAATTAAAGATTTATATAAAGAAATTGATGATGAATTAAAGCTGGCATTAACAATCCAAGAAAAACTTGTGCCGCAAACATCTATTCATTTTGGAGATTATCAGATTAGCGGAATATCCTTACCGGTTAAGGAGACGGGTGGAGACTTTTTTGACGTCATCAAATTTGATGATAATAAGCTTGTACTTCTAATCGGTGATGTTTCTGGAAAGGGGCTTCCAGCTGCCTTATTTATGTCAATGATGATAGGGATCGTTCGAATAAAAATTAATAAAGAATCTCAGTTCATATCGCCTGCCCATATACTGGATGAAATTAATGTAATGTTAAAACCACTGTTAAATGAGGGGATGTATATTAGTGCTGGGTTGGGGGTTATTGATCTTGATACAAGAATGCTAACCTATTCTAGTGCAGGTCATGTATCTCCGATTATTAGAGAATCTGGGATAACGAGAACGATTGATCAATCCTCTTTTCCGTTGGGAATCGATGACAACGAACAGTATTCTGAGGTCATTTTACCTTTGGATCCATTAGAAGCTATTCTTTTATATACAGACGGAATGATTGAACAGCGTAATTCTGAAAATTCTATGTATGGATTTGAACGTCTTATTAGTAGTTTTAAAGAAAATTGGGATAAAGACGGCAAGTTATTCCTCGACAATATAAATGATTTTTCAACTGGTAAAGATCGGGAGGATGATATGACAGTCGTTCATTTAAAACGGTATAATTGGAACACTAGGTAGAGGAGAGTATAGGATGAATTTCCCACAATCGCTGAACATACAAATTCTGAGTGTGTTTGGGGAAGAGAAAAAAGTACTTCAAAAAATGGATGAGCTATTTTCCTCCTTTTTCTTTTTAGAAAAGGATATTCAAGAGTTTAAAGCTGCTGTGGCAGAGGCATGTATAAACGCTATTGAACATGGGAATTTGGAAAATAAAGATTTGCCGATCCTGATTACGATTACACTTACCGAACAAATGGCAACATGTACGGTTTGTGATAGAGGGAGTGGATTTCCTTCCATAAAACAAACGGATTTTAATTTCGATCGTGGCTGGGGCTTGAAGATTATTGAATCTTTTGTTGATCATTGGACGATGGATAAGCCTTTAGTTGATGATTTTTCATTTTGTATTACATTTGAGAAAAGCTTTAACAATTTTAAAGGCTAGGAGTTGTTATAATGGAAGAAGAATTGATCATTACCAGCGAAGTAATGAACGATACATTACTGATTACCTTAATAGGTGATCTTACAAAAACATCTGGTGAAAAATTACTGAATTTTCATCAATGGGAACAGGGCCTGCCTAATAACCTCTCTATATTCATTATCAATTTTGATAAAGTGAACTATATTAATAGTGCCGGTATAGCATACTTGATTCGTCTATGTCGATTGTTAGCTGGAAATCATATTACAATGAGGGCATTTGGGCTCGAATATCATTATGAAAAAATGTTTAGTATCGTTGGTCTATCTAGGTATTTGTCCTATTACCCAAGTCAATGGGCTGCCGTTGAAGGAATAGAAAATATAACTAAAAATTAAAATTTTCAAATTTATTGAAACCTTTCCTTTCTTATTTTCGTCTATATTAATTGTAGGAAAATATTGGAGGAGGGGTTTTAAAAATTGTCTATTAAAAAAGTTGGAGCTATTTATGTATTATCGGCCCTTGCTTTATCAGCATTGATGCCAATTAACAATGTCCATGCTGAAGTAAAAAGCGTAATGTTAACAGAGCAGGGAGGTATCGGACAGTCTTCTGAGGCTTCCATTCTAGATGTTGATAAGGAAAAATTAATCGCAAAAGTTAAAGAATTGTTCCCTAATCAATTGGATATGGTAAGTAACAAAGATTTCAACGTCAGTTTTAATCCATCAAGACCAGGAATGGGGATGGAAACGTACGATTTGCATTTTTATAAGGAAATGGGCGCAGGGAAGCAAATGAATGGCCATTTTTCATTCACCGGTAAAGATCTGGCATTAATTTCTTTCTATTACGATCCTGCGGATAAGAAGGATGCCTTATTCCCTGCAAAGGTAACGAGGGAAGAAGCACAAAAAACAGCAACAAAGTTTTTAGAAAAATTAAAACTTAATGGTCAATATCAATTGTCAGACGAAAACATGGACTATTATTCGAATATGAATCGGCCATTAACTGAACCTGTTATGTATCATTTTACATATGATAAGCTTGAAAACGGGATTCCTGTTCAATATAGGAATGCCAGCATCACTGTGCTTGGAAACGGGGAAGTGACACAGTTTTATATTGGTTTCATGACTGAAAATAAGGCCAATTTCGAAAGTAAAAATAATGTAATTGCAAAGAATGATGCATTACAAATTCTAAATGACAATCTTCAACTTGACCTGCGTTATCTAGTTGATTATGACTATTTAAATGACAAAGCATCGGTTAAACTTACTTTTGTACCGGACCCAGCGATCATGGGGATTCATGCAAAAACAAAAGAGTTTAAAATCGGCGAAAAGTTCTACAAAGATTTACCGAAAAAGAAAGAAATCAAAATGCTGGCGAGCCAATCAACAGGAAAATCAGGCAATACACTTTCCAAGGAAGAGGCAAAAGCATTAGCAGAAAAAATACTTAAGCCTAAAAAGGATAATGTTAAACTGGCGATTGAAGGAATTCAAGAGACCGAACGTAATGGAGTAAAAATATACAGTATCCACTTTATGTATTATGAAGGGTCAGGTGGATCTGGTTCATCACTGGAGATTAATAAAGAAACAGGTGAGATTCTAAATTACTATAACCAAAATCGTGACTTTTATTATTACATGGACCCACAAGAAATGAAAGATGTTAAGCCAAAGATCACGGAAGAACAGGCATTAAAAAAAGCAATGGAGTATTTGAAACAGTATGCACCATCTAACCTAAACCAATATGCTTATCCATTAGATGGAACTGATAGTGGCTACCGGAAAGATGGGAATGAATATTACTTCAACTTTCCGCACATCAAAGACGGGATTATCGTAAATGGCAATGGAATCGGTGTTAGTGTTTCAGCAGACGATGGAGAGCTTTATTCTTTGAATGTTAATTATAATAAAGTGACTGGCTGGCCAGATGTAAACAAAGCGATTGACCGCGAAAAAGCATTGGAGGCCATCAAAGGAAATCTCGATGTGAAACTGATGTATACAGCGAATTCTCCAATGGGAGATGAAGAATATCGTTTAGTCTATACGGCTAATCAAAAAGATGTTACTACTTATTTCAATGCAGTCAGCGGAGCTTGGGAAAAATACTCCTATGCAGGTGAAAACACAGCAAAAGAGAAGCCAAAGATCACCCATTCTTGGGCTAGCGATGAATTAAACTTTTTGCTCGACGCGAACATTATCAAGGTAGAAGACCCTGCTACGTTTAATCCGGATCGTGCTGTATCAAAAGGGGAAGCATTAGAGATTTTATATAAATCACTGGCTAATTTTTATGATTATGATCCACGCTTTAGAGATGTAGGTCAAGATAAGCAGCAAACATATGAAAATATTAAGCCTGACCATCCCTTATACAATATTATCGAACGGGCGGCCGAACAAAAGATTATTGATCCAACGATGAAGACATTTAATACAGAAGAAAAGCTGACAAAAGAAGAATTAGCCTACTGGTATGTCCGCGCACTTGGTTTACAGGTTGTGGCTGACCATAAAGAAATATTTACGATGAGCTTTAAAGATACAAAGGAAATGAATGAAAAATATCAGGGCCATATTGCCTTAGTCAATGGCCTAGGTATTTTTACAAAAGATGCGAACCAACAATTTCAACCAAAAAATGAAGTTACTTTAGCAGAATTAGCAGTTTCAAATGTTCGTCTAGCGAAAATTGCGGCAGAGATGAATGTGAATTTTAGGTAAATGCTATAATTTGAAAAGGTGTCTTGGAGTTATTTTCCGAGACACCTTTACTTGATGACGCCACGCTCTAAAATACTGACTGTAGCTTTTACTTTAACATCCACATTTGGATAAATATCCTCCCAGTTTTCACCTTTATAGTTTCTTGTTTGGTGCCGCACATGATGGCCTATACCAATAGGGTCGATCCCCAATTCTTGAAAAGTGGTTAACATTTTTTTGTTCTTTTTCTTGATATCCTTTTCTATTTGCCGCTCAATATCATTTATTAAATCATTAGGAATGTATGGACCACTATATTCTCTAATGATTCCCTTGACTTTTATATTGATAGTTACATTGGGAGAGAATCCACCGTTATTATGTTTAACGACAAATTTTCTTGAAGAGGCAATATTTGTTAGAAAAGCTCGCTCTCCATTATCAAGTTTTATAAAAAATACGCCTTTTTTAAAATTTTCGTACATACTCCTTAAATAAAAAAATTCTTGTTGTGGAACAAAGTCAACCATTTTCTCTTTTTTAAAAAGCGCAACCCCTTTTATCTTTACTCTGTTCTTTTTTTCTTCCAATAACGGCAAAATAGGGTCTATTCCTTTGGAGTAATAAGCAAATTCAAAGGTATGCAAATTGGTTAAGGGAAGATTGCTGAATTCTGTATTCTCATCAACTAAATTTGATAGATAAGTCCCTATGGGTTCATCTGTTTTCAGGCTGTGAAGGATTTTTTCCGTAGAACCATCGAAAACAGCCAGTTGGATTCTAGCACCAACATTGGGGTCCCTTTGAAGATTATCGATATACCTAAAGATACCTGTCTTTTCAGCAAGTTCTCGATTAAATAGAGCAATTTGCAGCTTCCCATTTATTAACGGTTTTGATGATTCCGATTCCAACTTATCACGATTTTGATATATTAATGATGATGTATTAGAAAAAGCCAGATTTTCTATTGTTTTATCTGGTTTATAAAAAGGTGCAACAGCTGTACCTGTAAATCGGTTTTCAGCAACATAATCATAACCAACGGCCATCACTAAAAAGATATCATCAATAATTTGTTTTGGTTGGGCAATTTGTGGAGCAAAGCTGCACCCCAACAAGACTACAAAAAGGATGAATTTTTTCATTTACTTTTCCTCACTTTTACAGAAATCGAGTGAATAATAAAAAGGAGAGGAATATAAACAAAATTATAGTATTTTCCGATGGTACCAACATTGTCACTAAGTTGACTGATACTTTCTCTTTTCTCAAAATAATTACATCCAATAAATACAATGATCAAGATAATGACTAGAAAATATTTCTGTTTAAAACCAACCACTCTTTTACCGATTCTGCTGGCAGCCCATAGAAAAATGGTGATATTAGGCAGGACGACTAAGAGCCATGTGGAGATGCCGATGAATTCGAATCTTTCAACAAAAGGCAATTCAGCAGTTTTCCATAAGCCTAATGTTGGCCACGTTACAATCTTAATCTGACCAGGACTATAATAAATAATTGTAACGATTTCGATTAATACATAAAAAAGAGTTGTCGTTAGTGTTCCTAGTTGCGCCCATTTTTGTGTATTCATCCCACCCTTTACATATGGATGAAAAACTAATAAAACCGAAAAACCTAAATAACTTAATGTCATTTTCAGTGAGGCTGAGAATAATGATTGTAAACCCACATCAAAAAACGGCCCCAGATTTTCCCACCTTGCAAATTTTAGTGGAAAGAGAAAGGTTAACGCTAAGTAGGCGGGTAAAATGATGCTAAAGAAACTGATCCCTACGACTGTGCGAAATCCCCCCATGACAACATAATAGGTGAGCATAATAAATGGTAAAGCAAAGCTCCATGTTGCAAGGTCAGGAAAAATCCATACTTGCACCACCTCGATATAACTTCTTAATACGGTAATAGCCGTGATAATAAAATATAACATTACGCCAATACTTAAAATATTCCCAAGCCATTTTCCGAATGCCTGTTGGTGAATATCAATTAAATCCCCTTTTCCATTTCGGATAAGCTTATACATAATCCATATAATACCATGAACCATTAAGGCTGCTAGAAGAATCGCAACCCAGCCATCATGACCAGCTTCAAGTATAAACGGCTGAAATCCCAGGACACCAACACCGACTTGAACAGATGTTATAATATAAAAAACTAAAAAGGGAGAAACCTGAAACCTTTTATCTATAGGCTTTAACATTCACATCCATCCTTTTCCAATACAAATCAGGGGCTATTCATCGATATCCTTATTTTTAAATGCTTTATCTTGACTAAACCGCTGTATTTTATCGGTTTGAACAACAATCGGTCTTTTCGATTGTCGAGCAAATGCCATGCGAATGAACGAATCTTTTAGATCAGCTGCTCTAGGAGGATATATTGGCTCCAAATAAGGTCTTCCTAATGATGTTAGGCGTAGTAAATGTGTTAGAAAGAACGAAAAACACAACACGATTCCTACAAGGCCCCAAACATGTGCAAACAATAAAAAAGGGAACCTTAGTAGGCGAATGGTGTTGCCCATTTGGTATACTGGTGTTGTAAAAGAAGCCAGTGCCGCAAGGGCGATAATGATTAATAATACATTACTCGTTAAACCAGCCTCTACAGAAGCTGTTCCAATCACAATACCGCCAACAATACCGATAGTTTGCCCTACCTTTGTTGGAAGTCTTGCCCCTGCTTCCCTTAACAGTTCTATAACTAGTTCGAGAACTAAAGCTTCCAGAAACGGTGGGAAAGGAACTAATGTTCTTGATGACACTAGGGTACTCATTAAATCCTTGGGCAGTAATTCAAAATGATGGGTAAGGATCGCTACATAAATCGGTGTCATTAATAATGAAAATGCTACTGAAAAGACGCGGATCAAACGAAAGGCAGACGCAATGTGAGGATTAAGAAAATAATCCTCAAAAGCTGCGAAGTATTCAATTAGTGTTGTTGGACCGATTAATGCATGTGGCGATCCATCGACAACGATCACAACTTTTCCTTCAGCTAAAACAGCCGCAGCACGGTCCGGTCTTTCCGTGTCGAGTAAGACGGGGAAAGGCGAATGATGATTATCTGCTATCATTTGTGTAAGATAGGAGCTATCAATAATTTGATCAAATTCAAGATCCCCAATTCGTTGGATAACGGTATTCACATTTTCTTTATTTGCAATTTCATCAATATGAAGCACTGCTACTTGTGTTTTTGAAATTTTACCGACTTGAAGATTTGTAACTTGTAAATTTGGACTTGGAACTCTTTTTCTAATCAGATTTATATTAGTATCCATCGATTCAACGAAAGCTTCCTTCGGACCAATGACACTAAATTCAACTTCCGGAGCGGATATTTGGCGAGCTTCATTTTTTTGAGCTTGAACTAGTATAAATTGTTTTGGCTTGTCCTTATTTAAATAAATCATAATCGATCCAGTTAATACATGGGATGAGATTTCTTGTATATCATTTGAAATGATTTTATTTTCACATGGTATAGCAAGGCTCAAATCTTCCAAATTTCTCAAAGTTGATTCCGTTATATAAGGTAAGATATCCCGATGTAACACTTCTACATCAATTAAGGATTTATAATAGGAAATAAAATAAGAAACTGTGCCGATTTTATTTTCAAATGTAAGAAAATCATTTGATTGTTTAAATTGTTGCAAAATGGTTGGTGTTGAAGCATTTCCATTACGGGCATTCTTTTTAAAAAACATCATGCTTCTCCTTCATAGAAGTTGTTAATTCTTTGTTATCTTTTGCCGTAATTGGGAATAGTATGCGGTTTTAGGCATAATAGAGAAATTTATTGTATAATGTAGGAAAATGTAATGCAGGTCCTGAAAGGAAGGAATAATATATGGAAATCACTAGTCATACAGTTGAAAAAATTGAAGATCCAACAGGGATTTTAATAGGGGATCGATATGAATTTATTTTACAAATTGAAGTGCCCGAAGATGACGATCTCTACTCTGAAAAGGGTGTTTATTTAAAGGCAATTATAGCTGCAGTGGATGATGCGGTAAGGGTCGCGCAATATCAATTCTTTGAAAACGTTACAAATGAGTACATAGATTTAGAGTTAGAGGACGACGAGAAAGAGTTTATTGCTGACTACTGTAAGCAGCAATTAGAATAAGATGCATAATTAAAAGTGGCTTCACTAATAATAAGAAGCCACTTTCTTTTTTATTTATATACTTTTTCAAAAACAGTCAATTCATTGACTGCATTTATATCGATATCATAGCCAATTCCCGGGCGATCTGGTACAGTAATCATTCCATTATGTACGGTTACTTCAGGGCTTATGATATCCTTCTCCCAATAGCGCGAGGATGCGGCCGTGTCCCCTGGTAAACTGAAATTTGAAAGTGTTGTGAGAGCGACATTGTGGGCACGGCCGACACCGGCTTCGAGCATGCCGCCGCACCATACTCCAATTCCTTTTTCCAAACAAAGATCATGGATGCGCTTTGCTTCCGTTAAGCCGCCGACACGGCCAATTTTAATATTAATAATTTTACAGCTTCCTAATTCAATCGCTTTTCTTGCATCCTCACAGGAAAGAATACTTTCATCAAGACAAATGGGCGTCTTAATTTGCTTTTGTAAGACAGCATGATCAATAATATCATCGGAAGCGAGCGGTTGTTCGATCATCATTAATTTAAATTCATCAAGTGCTTTTAATCTCTCAATATCATCCAAACGATAGGCAGAATTGGCATCAGCCATTAACGGTAAGGTTGGAAAATGGTTGCGAATTTCTTTTAGGATCTCGATATCTTTACCTGGTTTAATTTTAATTTTGATCCTCTTGTAGCCTTCATTTATGGCTTTCTCGATCAAGCTTATTAAATCTGTAGTATTTTTTTGAATACCAATGCTTATGCCAACTTCTATTTCTTTTTTCTGACCACCAAGTGCTGTCGCAAGCGGTTGTCCTGAACGCTTTGCATATAAATCCCAGACCGCACCCTCAATGGCCGCTTTTGCCATATTATTTTTACGAATTCCTAGAAGCGTTTCGTTAACAATATCAGGATGCTCAACGTGTTTATGTAAAATAGAAGGGATGAGAAAGTCCTCTAACACATGCCAATTTGTTTTTAATGTTTCTTCATTATACCACGGGGCGGTAAAGGCAACGGATTCACCCCAGCCGCTCATCCCATATTCATCTTTTGCTTCTACTAAAATAAATTCCTTATTCCGGATTGTTCCAAAGCTTGTTGTAAAGTCAAATTTCATATTCATTTTTAGATGGCGTAACACAACTTCTTTTATTTGCACAATTTTTCACCTTCACTTCAAAAATGGTTATCAAAAAACACGGGGTTCCTGAATTAGATCTTCTTTAACGAGTACATAATCATTGACGACATTTTCTTTCTTCTTTTTTTTCATGGCAACTGCAACATAGCCATTGTCAAAAAGCGTTTGAAGTATTTCTCTACTCTTTAAACGCCAATCAAGTGCAAGCTCAAAATCTTCTTTTTTTAATTGTTGAAAATTAATAGGAACCGGTACTAGGATTTGTTCGATTGTCCGATTTTTTAAAATCCTTTCCAAAGTAGAAGTAACGTCCATTAATTTAGGCAGACCTTTTTCTGTTATTTCAATTTGAAATGGAGATTTTTCATTCCTTACATCGATTTGCTGTTTTTCCTCAATAAATGGGCTATTGAACCACCATTCCACTTTGAATCTGTCAGATGGAAGACCGGAGTTTAAGGCATCCATCATGTCGCCATAACAATTTTCAACATATGTACGGCAAATCGCGTGCAGCTTCGATAAATTAAAATAACCATTTCTACTTTCAAGCGGGTCATACGTCCATGTCATCATCGAGTAGCCCAGTTCAAGCGATTTTTGACGTTGCACTTCCTTTAAATGGGCTCCAATTCCTTTTTCCTGGTGTTCTGGGTGAATCCCAAGAATATGCGAGCATAAATAGGACTTTCCGTTTTTAAAACCGGCAAAGCCGTAGCTAAATCCAACTAAGGTTTCATTTATGTATGCCCCTAATATTAATCCTCCATTTTGAATAGAGGTGAAGGTTTGGTGGAGGGGAATAGGGGGTTCGTTCCATATTAGATTTTCAAGTCGTTGTACGTCCATAAGTTCGGAGTATGTAGTTAACTCTTGGATGATAATTTGCGGTGGCTCTGCTGGCACATTATTTTCCTCCCCATTTTTAAATTCTTATTTCATTATACAAAAAGGAAAAATTTGATGCACGTCAAAGCCCTGTTCGTGTTTAATCCCTAAAATGAAGATAGAATCAATAAAACATATTAAAAGGGGAAATGAAAATATGAAAACTGTAAAATTTCAAATGGAAGAACTAACATGTCCAAGCTGTATCAAAAAAATTGAAGGAGTGTTATCTAAACAAGAGGGAGTTTCAGAAGTAAAAGTCCTTTTTAATTCGAGCAAAGTGAAAGTAATCTTTGACGAAAATCTTGTTTCCGCGGAAAATCTTGCTTCAACGATCAAAAAACTAGGCTATCAAGTACTAAATAGGAAAATTTCGTAAGCAAGGAGGGAAAACGAATGAAAAGAAAGAACAGAGCCACAATCGTATTACTATCAGGTATTTTATTAACGGTGTCTTTTATATTTAATTTCGCAAACTTAACCCTTTTGAAAAACGCAGCATTAATAACCGCCACAATCATTGCCGGCTATCCCATTGTAGTGAAAGCATGGCAGGCACTTCGAATGAAGGCGTTTAGTATTGAATTACTCGTAACGATTGCCGTCATTGGAGCCCTGTTTATCGGTGAATACGTTGAGTCAGGGGCTGTCACATTTCTATTCTTATTCGGTGCCTACCTAGAAGCCCGCAGTCTAGAAAAAACACGATCCTCATTAAAATCATTAATGGATATGGCACCACTGGAGGCAACAGTGATTAGAGGTGGAAAAACAGTCGTAATTCCGGCTGATGAAGTAGAAGTGGGAGATCGAGTCCTCATTCAATCTGGAGAAAAAATTGCAATCGATGGAACAGTTATTATTGGACAAGCATTTGTGAACGAAGCAGCGATCACAGGAGAATCTGTTCCCACCCGCAAACAAATAGACGACACTGTTTTTAGTGGAACGATTATTGATAACGGGTATATTGAGGTGATTGCCGAAAAAGTAGGCGAAGATACAACCTTTTCAAAAATTATTGAGCTTGTTGAGGAAGCGCAGGAATCAAAAGCCAAAACACAAAAGTTTCTTGAAAAATTCGCCTCCTTTTACACACCTGCCATCTTACTTTTATCGGTTATTGTATACATCTTTACTAAGGATATCGAGCTAACATTAACCTTCCTTGTCATTGCCTGTCCGGGCGCCTTAGTTATTTCCGCCCCAGTATCCATTGTGGCTGGAATTGGAAATGGAGCTGTTAAGGGCATCCTTATTAAAGGCGGAGACGTAATGGAAAAGCTGGCAAAAACAGATGTTTTTGTATTTGATAAAACAGGAACATTAACAAAAGGACAACCCGAAGTCACTGCTATTAAAACATATGGGATGAATGAAATCACCTTTTTGACAATGGTTGCCGAAGCTGAAATTATTTCAGAACATCATTTAGGGCAAACAGTTGTGAAGGAAGCTCATAAAAGAGGTCTGCCATTAGTCTATAAACCAACACATTTTGAAGTGGTAAAAGGAAATGGGATTGGAGCAACCGTAAATCACAATCATCTATTAATCGGGAACCGTAAATGGATGACAGCTAATCAAGTGAATATAGATAAGGAAATACAAGTCTATGCTACTGACCAAGAAAAGAAAGGCTATACTGCTATTATTGTTGCTGTGAATAAAACAATAGCTGGTGTAATTTCCATTGCAGATCAAATCCGTCCGGAAGCGGAAGAAAGTATACAAAGTTTAAAACAAAGTGGGATTAAACAAATCTATATGCTAACTGGCGACAACAAACATGCGGCAGAAAAAGTAGCAAACCAACTTGGTATTGATGGAGTATTTGCAGAACTTCTCCCTGAAGATAAAGTAAATAAGATAAAAGAGTTGAAAAATAATGGATTTAATGTTGCAATGGTAGGAGACGGTATAAATGATGCCCCAGCTATTGCAACAGCTGACATTGGCTTTGCAATGGGTGGTACAGGTACCGATGTCGCAATGGAAACTGCAGATGTAGTTATCATGGCGGATAAACTAGAAAAATTATCAGAAGCCCATAGATTAGCAAAAGCAACAATCAGAAATATGAAGCAAAATATGTTCTTCGCGGTGGGTACGGTCATTTTTCTATTAGTTGGTGTACTGCTAAAACAGGTCTTCCTAGCATCTGGTATGCTGATCCATGAATTAAGTGTATTAATTGTCATTATGAATGCATTAAGACTTGTCTATTTTAGGAAAACTAATAAAAAGAACAGGAGCTCTCTTAATGGAACATTGCTGCCATCATCACGATGAAAATAATCAAGATATGAAAAGTCTTTGTATATCGATTGTCCCGATTTTTAATCATTTGCAATTTAATGAGATGCTTGAAATTGTCAAAACGAGCAAAACGAAAACCTATAAAAAAGGGGAAATGGTATTCAGGGCGGGTGAACCTTCAGATCATTTGTATATTGTGCACAAAGGACAGGTGAAAATTTACCGCCTGTCCGAATCTGGGAAAGAACAATTAATTCGGATCATGGAGCCCGGCGACTTCATGGGGGAGCTAGCTCTTTTTACTGATGAATCATTAACAAGCTATGCTGAAGCAATGAAGGATACTGAAATTTGTGCTATACATAAAACTGAAATGAAGGAGATGTTGTTATCTAATCCTTCCATTTCGTTAAAAATTATTGAAGAATTCAGCAGAAGATTGAACGATACGGAAAAAAATATCGAAAGCATTAGCTCTCACGATTCAGAAAAACGTTTAGCTTCTTACTTATTAGGGTTATCAGCAGGTAATGATGAAGTTGGAACCGATCATGAACCGATTCAAATTACCTTGCCAATGAGTAAAAAGGACTTAGCCTCCTATATGGGAATGACTCGCGAAACGTTAAGCAGGCGGTTGTCATCCTTTCAAGACCAAGGTCTGATTTCTATGACCGGTCAGCGCAAGATTACCATTTTGGATGTGGATGCACTAAGTGAAATTGAGAATGGGGAGAACTAAAGGTTAGATACCTTTATCAATAAGCCTTTTTTGTTGAGTCTTCCTAGAACTTTTTAGTAAGATAAAATATAATTGATATCACTAATTTGAAGGAGGGTCAACATTGAAACCGATTAACCCAACGGAAGTACAAAACAAACTCGATGAATTCAATGAACAAGATCTTTATTTACATTTAGAAACAACAAATGGTGCCTATGCTTCCCATAAAGACCAATCTGTTATGACAGTAGGGGCTTATATTCGGAATGGATTAATTCGTTACCAGCATGCCAAAATCACAGGAAACGGACCCTATCGTGTGGGTATGAAATTGGAAATCGGATGGGTATATGCAGAAGGCTTGACCCACTGGGAAGTCGATGAAAAAAATCGGCTATTATTAGCGGGGCATGATGCAAATGGGAAACTTGCTGTAGCGTGTCAGTTAAGTAAGGAACCATTTTAGAGAGGAGTGTATGACCGTGGAAATGGAAAGACATGTTTTAGTTATTCTTCCACACCCAGATGATGAGGCCTTTGGGGCTTCAGGAACAATCAGCCTACATAGTGAAAAAGGGACACCTGTTACTTATGCTTGCTGTACCCTTGGTGAAATGGGACGTAATATGGGGAATCCGCCCGTTGCGAATCGCGAAACACTCCCATTAATTAGAAAAAATGAACTTATAAATGCAACTAAAGCTATTGGTATTACAGATTTAAGGATGCTAGGTTTACGTGATAAAACATTGGAATTTGAGGACATTGATGAGCTGGCCGATCGTTTTCGAGCCATTATTGAAGAAGTAAACCCATCACTCGTCATTTCATTTTACCCGGGCTATAGTGTCCACCCGGACCATGATGCTACAGGGGCAGCTGTTGTTCATGCAATGAAGCAAATGCCAAAAGAAGCTCGCCCTAAATTACAATGTATGGCATTTTCGAATGACTGTTTTGAAAAATTAGGAGAACCGGATTTAGTTGTTGATATCACTTCTGTTCAAGATAAAAAAATTGCCTGCATTCTAGCCCATGAAACGCAAACAAGTGCCGTTATGGAAAATTTGTCTGAAAAACTATTGAATAAGGATCCTGATGCATTAGCATGGATCAGTACTGAACGCTTTTGGACGTATAGATTTGCTTAAGAGGACTCGATTATGAGTTCTTTTTTTTGGGGTTCATCCTACTCTCTCTTTAAGTAAAATAGCTTTGCATATGAATGAAAGGTAGAGTATACTTTAATTGTATGTTCTATATAAAGAACGAATGTGTTTTTTAGAGGTTGCGTTCTTAATAAAATGTTGGAGGGAGGGATTTTCACTTAATTAATATTATGAAGGGGACATAATATGAATGGAAAGAAAATTCGGGACCTACGAATGAAGAAAGGGATGTCATTAACAGAGCTGGCAAAATTATCGGGAATTTCAAAGTCTTATTTGAGTTTTATTGAACGAGGAAAACAGACAAACCCAAGCATTGAAGTGATTGAAAAAATTTCAAAAGCATTAAGTGTTGACCTTCAATCATTACTAACTTCCAATAAACTACAAAAACAAATCGACCCCCAAAATCTAGACAAAGAAGTGATACAGCTGGCGATTGAAATGAGTAATTCAAATATCGATAAAGAAAAATTAAGACAGTTAATAAATCTGCTAAAATAAAAAGCTGGGATGAATTAGTAAAACCATTCCATCCCAGCTTCTTTTTTATTCATTTTCATTATTTTTCCGTTGTTCGATCTGCCATTTTGTGAATTCTAAAAATTCACGAAATTGTTCTTTACTTACCCCAGATTCTGCTGCTTCCTGAGCTAGCTTTATCCATTCCGGATCTAATGAATCTTCATTGGCCCCAGCATTTATAAGTGATTGAACACTTATATCTAAAACTGCTGCTATTTTTTCTAAAAATTGAACAGAGGGATTAGATTGAATATCCCGCTCAATCGAGCTTAAATAGGATTTTGCAATACCTGCCTTTGCAGCCAAATCTGATAGTGAGAGCCCCTTCTCTTTTCTAATTGTTTGGATACGTTTCCCTATCATTGATATCTCCCTAAGCGTATGATTTATAATAACATCTTATCATGAATGTTCATTATTAGAAAGGCTCATATCCTACATTTCAACATTGTCGCTATTATTTCTTAAAAATACCCTTATGTCCTCAATCGATAGTCCCATTGATTTTGCAACTAAAAGTAATTGTAACCACTCTAAATCAATTGTGGGTAGTTTAATGTCTTGAGTCTGAGAAGACTGTGTACTTTGAGTATCCATATTTCCCCCTGGTTTATTACTTTTGGTAGCCCAGCTATCAAAGTTATGCCTTAGATCTGTGGCTTTGCGTCCCTGTTTTGCAAGCAGGTTTGCCTTTTTCAAAGTATGGATTTTGACTTTCGAACAAAATCTTCTGTATTGCTAATAAGAATAATTTTTTATTGGATGCATCCCCCTTGTTGGATAAATTTATTAGTACTTTCGTTTTAGTGAATTAGGGAATTTGTAATAGTTCATCTAATTTTATTATAGGGTTTCCGATTTATTGCTACCTTTTCAGGGTGAAATATCGACAAAAATACATCAAACGTGGAAAGCCATATTTTTCTAATTCTTATAAAGATATGATATCATTTTAAGTAATACGTATGAAAGAAAGGATGTATAATTTGTCTCTTGAAAATGTAAAAGCTCATTTTAAAAAGTGGAATCGTGAAAAGGATGTCATGGAATTTGATACTTCAAGTGCAACGGTTGAACAAGCCGCTGAAACTATTGGGGTTATTCCAGCACGAATTGCAAAAACATTATCATTTAGAGGAGAAGACGAAAAAGCGATATTAATTGTTGCTGCCGGCGATGCCAAAATTGACAACAAGAAATTCCGCCAAACATTTGGTTTCAAAGCCCGAATGCTCACGCCGGATGAAGTTCTGGAACAAACAGGACATGCCATTGGTGGAGTGTGCCCGTTTGGCTTGGCCAATGATTTAGATGTCTATCTCGACGTCTCCATGAAACGCTTCGAGACCGTTTTCCCCGCCTGCGGAAGCACAAACTCCGCGATCGAATTAACAATTGAGGAAATAGTTCAATATTCATATGCAAAAGAGTGGGTCGATGTTTGTAAAAACTGGGAAGAAGATGGGTTAGAAGAAGCGGCTGTATAGTTTTGCTTCGATAGCAATAGGGGGAGGAACTGATGTTATCTATAACTGATGCAGCCAAAACAGAATTACAAAAAAGATTAAATAAATCAGAAACAAAGAAATTCATTCGTCTGCAACTACGCTTTAGTTGTTGGGTAAAGCTGAAATTAACTTTGGATGAATCCATTCACCCAAATGACGAAGAAATCATCATCGACGGACTCCATTTTATCATTGATAAAACCCAACTCCATTACTTTAACAATAACCAAATTGATTATGTGCCAGATCAAACTGGTTTTATGGAATTTGTTGCAGAAGCAGTCTAATTGTAAAATGTTTATAAAAAGTGCCCTATAGGGAAGTCATTGAAAGACTCTCTATAGGGCATTTTTACTTCATCTTAACCGGCTTTGCCGTCAAAATATAACGGTCAGGTGCAGTCCCAACAAATGTGAACGGGTAGCAGGTCGTCACTACAAGCTCTTCATTAGGAGCGGTCGATTTAATAATTGTTCGATCATCTGCATCGACTATTTTTGTACTCTCAATTTTGTATTCAAAGCTCCCGTAGGGGAGTTTAACAATAAAAACATCACCAACCTCTAACTCTCCCATTCTCCGAAAAACAGTATCCCGATGACCAGATAAAACAATTTGATCTCCTTCGGTTGGATAGGCTGTTCCTTTGTAATGACCAACCCCTTTTTCAAGGTCATTGTCAGATGTTCCTTCCACAATCGGGAGTTCAGCATTAAGCTTTGGAATTTCTAGAATTCCAACCGTTTCACCATGGAATGGATTAAATTCTTCATCTTTTTTTGTATGATGGTCTTCATTTAGGTGATTATTTATTTGTTGGTTATGATCCTCTAGAATCTTATAAGCCTCCTTTAGAGTATTTTTTTGTTCCTCCTTTGAATTGAAATATTGAAAAACACCAATTCCAATCAGGACAATACCAGCAATGATGATGATGATAGCTATTTTTTTGACCATTATCTTAATCCCCCCTCCAAGTTTATTCGTTCTACTATTGTTCAATATATAGAACGAATGGTTCTTTATAAAGTTATGAAAAAGTAAGGTAACAGGAGAAAAAAGGAGGAAAAGCTTATTTTTTGTTCGTTATTAAGAAAATAAGGCTAATTTTCAGATTTTTCAAAGTAATCCTTTTATCATATACTCAACTTGTGAGTTCGATATAAAGAACAAAAACAACAAACCGGAACATGGGAATTTAAACTTAATAACATGTTCGTAGAAAAGAACAAATGTGTAGGAGGCGGTTAATCATGGAGTACAAATCCACGAGAAAGGGGTGGAAATGTGAAAAAAGTATGGAAGGTCATTAGCGGGTTAACAACAACCATGTTATTTCTATTATTAATAGTTATGGTCATAGCTGTTATTTCATCAAAAGCCTCTGGTGGAGGACCGAACCTTTTCGGCTATCAATTAAAACCTGTTTTTTCTGGCTCAATGGAACCGACTTTTATGACAGGTTCAATTATTGCTGTAAAACCAGTTGAAGATCTAACTAGGTTAAAGAAAGATGATGTTATAACCTTTATGGAATCTCAAGATAAACTAGTTACCCACAGAATAATCGAGGTCATAGGTAATGGAGAAAATACAATGTTTAGAACTAAGGGTGATAACGTTGAATCCCCGGACTCGAATCCAGTTTTAGCTGGAAATGTAGTTGGTGAATATACTGGATTCACCATTCCAAATGCTGGTTACTTCATGGATTTCGCCAGATCAGCAAAGGGGGCAGTTATTTTATTAATATTACCAGGTGTATTACTTTTACTCTACTCGGCAGTATCAATCTTTAAAGGATTAAAAGAACTTGAAAAAGCAACTAGAAAAACAGAAAATGATAATCCGGTAATAAACGGTTGATCTTCCTATAAAAAAATAGGAATTCAATATAAAAAAACAAAACATACATACCTCGAAAATGACGAGGTAATAAATGAGGAGGAAAAGAAAAATGAGTATTAAAAAGAAATTAGGTTTAGGAGTAGCATCGGCAGCATTAGGATTATCATTAATTGGTGGAGGAACTTGGGCAGCATTTAACGACATTGAGACAGTTGGCAGTAGTTTTGCAGCAGGAACATTAAACCTTGATGTTAATAATGGTGATGGTGCAACGGCATTATTTGACCTCTCAAACCTGAAGCCTGGGGATACTATGGAAAGAGAGTTTTTATTAAGTAATGCAGGTTCATTAGCTATTAAAGATGTATTAATGACAACAGCTATAACTTCATTTACACAAGGTGAAAATGAATATGTTAATACACATGGTGCTACTGATAACTCTCAAGAAGATTTCCTTGATCAATTTAACGTAAATATTATCGATGTAGATAGACAAATTACCGTAGTTCAAAATAAAACCTTAAAAGATTTATTGACTGAAACACCAAACTTGGCACCAACTAATACTAATGATCCAAGATATTCTGGTATTCCACTTAATCCAGCCGATACTGAAAATATAAGAATTCAAATCACATTTAAGGATGATCCTACTGTTGGTATTAATGGTGAACAAGATCAAAACAAATACCAAGGTGATTCTGCACAAATTAGCTTTACACTTGAAGCAACACAATGGGCTGGTTTAACAACTGATCAAACAAAAGATAATGGATATTTAGATATTAACAAGGAAGCAAACTCTAATTAATGATCTAGTTTTATAAGTAAAAAGGCGGGTATGACTCGCCTTTTTAATTATAGTTATTTCACTCTCATATAGTCATTCATTATAAAAAATGAATTAAGGAGTTTCCATGAAAAAACGAATGATTATTCCCGCAATCATATTTGCATTCTTGGTATTTTTGATGATGCCGTCAACTCTTCAAGCCGAAAGTACTTCACAAATTGATATAGGTACGAAAACTAATGGATATTTATTCGATCTTTCAAATTTGAAACCTGGAGATCGGGCTTATCGAATTCTTACAATCCAAAATAGAGGACAAAGAGATTTCTCCTATAACACAACGGCTAAATTTCAAGGTGGAGATGAAAAATTATACAATGAATTTTTACTTAAAGTATCTGATGCAAATGGAACTTTACATGAAGGATATTTAAAAGATTTTAGAGGATTAACTCCAAGATTTTTGAAATCAATTAATGAAGAAGATTTGATGTTTGAATTGGAGTTTCCGTATGAACTAGGCAATGAATTCCAAGGACTAGGATTTGAAGTTGAATTTAGGTTTATTGTGGAAGGCTATGACCCACCACCGGGTGGAGGTGGTGGAGGCTCTGGAGGAGGTTCTGACAACCTAAGTAACCCTGATAAACCAAATACTCCAACTCAACCTGGAGATCCAGAAAACCCGGATGACTCGATTATACCAGAAGATCCGGGTGACCCACAGGAGCAAACTAATCCATTAGAGCTCCAAGACCCGGATAAAATATACCCGCAACATCCAATTGATCCGGAAAAACTGAATTCCCCCCCAGTTGATGGGCAAATATTGCCGTCTACTGCCACAAATACTTTTAACTTTGTACTTGGGGGTTTTGCCCTACTAGCTATAGGGGGAATCTTATTATTCTTTCGAAGAGAAAGAACAATGGTTATAAAAAAATAATCTGACTTTGATGGTTTGCGTTATCAAAGTCAGATTATAAACATTTTTGTTCTTTATAAAAAACAAAAGCATCAAAATGATTATAAAAGGAATTTTAAACAGGTGGTTAATGCTTATGAGAAGAAAGCGATCGGCTAGAAAAAAGAAAATGAGAAAAAAAGCATTATATCAAACAGCAAGTTTAATTTCAATTGCTGCTTTTGGGATTGCCCAAGTCACACCATCTTCCCATGCCGTTTTTTCTCATTCAGTCACGATTGAAGATAGAGGAATTACAACATCATTTGTTTTTCCGGAAACGATTGAGGGGCTTGTAAATGAGATTAAAGTCGAAGTGGAGAAGGTGGCAACTGCAAGGGAACTGGCTGATAGTGTGTACGGAAAATTGGAACAGGCAGAAAGTTCAGAGCAAGCAAATAGTGAAAATAATTTAGGAGAGATATTTGAAACTGCAAAAGCTTCAGAAAAAACCGCCATAGATAAAATGAATCAACTTAATATTTATTTAGTACAAGGGAAGATGGAAGTTATCGATGATGAATCGGCTATCAATATATTAAACGTTATTGAAGAGGGAACACAAGCTGCAACGGAGCTATTGGATTCAATAGTAATAATGGTAAAAGAAATAGAAGAAATGAAGAACCAAGTGAATGTCATGATTACAGCTATGGCCCAAGCAGAGGCAGCCGCCCTTGAAAAAGAAATGATTGCAGAAATAGCCCAAAAAGCATTGGAGGGTCTAATGAATGCGAATACAGATGCCGCGGGCCTATTAACAAAATTAGGACCTGACTTTGATTTAAATGCATTTCAAGCTTTTATAAAAGAACTGGTTAAAAGTCAAGCTGATTTACAAAAGGCTTTAGAAGATGCGGAAAATTATGTGAATGAACTAAAAACCTATATCGATGGAACAAAGAAAGTGGCATCACCTGAAGTTCTTGAGGAAGCAAAAGCAAACTATGAAAAAGTCCAACAAGCAATTGATAGTCTAAAAGAAACGATGGAAAATACAAAAACAACAAATACGGAAGTACAAGCAAAAATTGAACAAGAAAAACAAAGACAGGAAGAGGCAGCACAAAAAATTGAACAAGAAAGAATAAAACAAGAAGAGGAAGCTAAAAAAGCTCAACAAGAGCTTGAAAGCCAAAGTGCACCAGCAGCAGGTGGCGGATCTTCCAATCCGGAAACTCCACCAGCGGAACAAGTTCCTAACCCAGAAGTGCCGACTACTGGAGAGGGCGGAGGCGGTGCACCAAATCCAGATCAACCACCAGTGGGAGGTGAAGAACAAAATCCGAGTACTCCACCAGAAGATGGAGAACAACCAAATCCAGATCAGCCACCTGTAGAAGAGGTACAACCAAATCCGGATCAACCACCTGTGGCGGGTGAAGAGCCGCCGGTAACTCCTCCATCAAATGAAGAAGGGCAAGATCAAAATGACCAATCAGATGGTGGAATTGAGAATCAACCGGCTCGTCCTAATGATGAAGATTCTCAATCTGGAAATGAAGATGACATTAACCCGGATCCTTCTGCCAATGATAACGAACACCCTGAGGCAGAGCAGCCACCTAATTCTAATCAGAATAATCCGACGGACAAGGATGGTCAGGATGTTAGTAGTAACGATACTGAAGAAACAAAAGAAACTGAAACAATAAGCTCTGAAGAAACTACAACAGCTGAAGCTACACCTAACGGAGATGAAACACAATCAACAAGTGGCAGTGAATCCATAGAAAGAGACACTGTAGCGTCACTGAATGCTATAAAAATGGAACAAGACTTTTATTCATTTGAAAGCCTGATTTTAAATAGAAGAGATGAAGAGAATGATTTGTTTGATGGAACAGCGGAAATTTTTAGTCATGATGTTCAAAAAGACATAATTACGATGGATAACAATCATAAAGTAAAAATTAATATTAGAACGTATTTGCCATCAAAATGGAACAAAAGATTATGAAAAAGTACTTTTTTAATAGTTTAAGAATCATCTTTTTCGCATTTCTTCTATTATGCTGCTATATTACCATTTCAAGCAAATTGGGTGGAGAAACATTTCAAATTGGTGGCTTACAGATTATAAATGTTTTAACGGGATCGATGTACCCTGAAATCAAACCTGGATCGTTAATTATTGTAAAAAAGGTTAACGATCCGGAAAACCTGCAGGTCAAAGATGTGATTACCTTTCAATCACCAAGAAATGAAAAACAATTAATCACACATCGAATAGTTAAAGTGAAAAAATTGGATTCTAAAATTTACTTTATAACAAAAGGGGATGCAAACCTTACTGCTGATGTAGAAGAAGTGGGGGCTGCTAGCGTTTTTGGTAAATATCAAAACATATCCATTCCTTATGCGGGGTATGTCTTACAACTGACAAAAACAAAAATGGGTTTTATCGTGTTTTTCTTAGTCCCAGTTTTTGTATTGACCATCTCTACATTAAGTAATCGCTGGTCACCTTTGATCTTTAGACGAACTATTGGTTATGGTGGTGGAAGTAATGAAAATCAAAGCATGGATTAACAGAATCTTTACTACTATATTAGCTGCAATTCTATTGCTCCTTGCTTTTACCGTTATTGTTTCAAAGGTATCTGGACGTAATCACGATGTATTTGGATATGAACTGAAAATAGTATTATCAGGTTCAATGGAACCTACTTTTATGACTGGGTCCATTATTGCCATCAAACGCGGGGGAAATATGACAAGATTTCAACCAGGTGATGTTATAACTTTTAAAAAGAAAGAGAAGATACTCGTTACTCATCGAATTGTTGAGGTTAGAAAAAATGGAGGAAATGTGCTGTATGGTACAAAAGGCGACCATAATATAACCGCTGACCGTGATTTTGTGCCATCCGAGCATGTTATCGGCCAATATACAGGCTTTACAATACCATATGCCGGTTATTTGTTTTCCTATGCATCCACAAAACTTGGTAGTGCATTACTGTTGATCATCCCTGGGTTTCTTTTAATAGGGAACTGCATGTTTTCATTATGGAGGGAATTTACTGAGTTAGAGAAAAGTAGTAAACAATCGGTAAAGATAGAGGAAATATAGAAGCAATTATATTCCTGAAAAAGTGCACAGCAACAGGGCGCTGTGTACTTACCGTTGAAAATCTTGGAGTTAAAACAGGTGATAAAATGTTTACTTATAAAAATATAAAGAACTACTCGTTTTTAATGATTGGCTTATTATTAATTATAGCCTCAATCATCCCTAAAGGGGCATGGTCTTATTTTAATGATGTTGAAGAAATCCCCAACACTCTAGCTGTCGGTACCTGTAGTTTTGAAGCAATAACAACTCCATTTGATTTGAAAAACATGTTTCCAAATCGCGATGGCCAAACAAAGACAATGAACATTACACTGAAAAACAATGGGTCTTTCTTTATCGATAACTTGAGTTTAGAAGCAATCCTAGATAAAAAAAATTATAACGGTAATGGTGTGGCATCAGCAGAAAATTTTGCTGAACAATTTGATTTAAACTTTTATGCAAATGGCGAGTTACTTAATGAACAAACCTTGACACTTGCTCAAATAGTTGCTCCTAATAAGCCCTTAAATATTGCGGCATGGTTTCCAGAACAGGGATTAAACGGGGGGCAACAATTGAATCTTACGGTTGAATTTTCGTTTGTTTTAAAACATAACAAGTACAAAAATAAATTTGAAGGTAAATCACTCCCTGTTGAATTTAGGGTTGTTGGCATTTGTGGTAGTGGTGATGATGGTGGCGACCCAAGTAACCCAGGCGAACCTGGAAAATGGGATAAGAGTTCATTAAGCTTTAATGGACCATCTGGCATTTCTAATACGCAAATTTTTGCAACTGTAAAGAATGGATCCGGCTCAAGAGATATGCAAGGCCCAGTTAGGTATGAAGTATACTGGATTGCCAGTGGAAATCCAAAGGGTGGTACTGTTGTTGCCAGTGGCGAAATTCCAGCATTGGACTCTGGGGAATCCTACAAACTAACCTATACTCCAACAAAAGCAGGGGTCTATAAATTTAAAGCCTACCAAAGACCTGGCCATCCTGGAAAGGGTGAGTTGTGGAGCTGGTCAATCGAAGTGAAATAAAAATTTTATATTAAAAAAATGGTAAAAGTAGTAGGATCCAACAATGATCTACTACTTTTATTTTTTTAAGGTGGCATTGGAAAAACTGATTACAACCAAGTCATGGTGGGACATCGTAGAAATCTAAAAGTACATTTCTTCTTTATTTCAATTTTTACAATTTGATTAAATCCAACAAATTTAATAGTATCTTTCCTAAAACCCCCATAAACAGTAAGTGGATACGAAATTTGTATTATAGAGGATAATCTTACAAATTGTGGGGAGGAAAATGAAATGAACAAATGGGTAAAGAAATCATTACCTTTAGCTGTTGCAGCAAGTATGGCTTTTACGGTAATTCCTGGTGTAGTAGACGCAAAGTCTGATAATGGCAAAGGTAATAATGGAAAAAGCAATAACAAAAAGGTGGAACAAACGTGGAAACAGCCAACCAAGAAGAAATATTATCTTAAAGATGTTGAAACACATTGGGCTAACCAAGACATCTATAAAATGTATTCATTAGGTCTAATGTCTGGCTACGACAATTTTACATATCAACCGAATAAGCCGGTTACACAACTGGAGGTTATTGCATCACTTGTTAGAGTATTGGAACTGGACGGCAAAGACCGGACACCAAAACTTTCTAATAAAAACTTAAAAGATGTTCCAAGTTGGGCGAAGACAAGTGTGGCCATTGCGATTGAAGAAAATTTACTCGACGGGAATAAGAATTTTCAGCCAAATAAACCGGCAACTCGCTTATTTATTACGAATTTGTTAGTTCAATTAGTTGGAAATAACATTGATGAGAAATGGGAAGATGCAACGCCATTATTTAAAGATATTGATAACTTAAGCAAAGAAGAAAAAGCAATTCTAGCATTCGCAGCATTAACAAAGCTTGTAAGTGGATATAGCGATAACACGTTCCAACCAAATAAACCTGTTACACGTGCTGAAATGGCTGTATTTATCAATCGTTTATTAAGTTATAAAGAAGATCTTGGCGACTATTATAATGAATCTGGAAATGGAACCGTTGTGTCCATAGATTCTAGGAATTCCGAGATTACTATTAAACAAAGAGTAAAAACAAACGGCGAATGGAAATATGTAAATAAAGAGT
Organism: Schinkia azotoformans; assembly: GCF_035811335.1. Classification (NCBI taxonomy): domain Bacteria; kingdom Bacillati; phylum Bacillota; class Bacilli; order Caryophanales; family Bacillaceae; genus Schinkia; species Schinkia azotoformans. The sequence continues at coordinate 76,773 of NZ_JARSMD010000021.1, read as the reverse complement.
ATACTGTTGATGAGGATGCAAAAATTTATGTGGATGGAAAAGCAGCGATACTTTCAAAATTAGCAGCCAATATGAGTATTGAATTTACAATTGATGAGGACGACAACATCATCTACATTAAAGCTAAGTCTATAGTTAAAGAGGTCAAAGACTATACTTATAACGGAGTAATTACAAAAGTAGATAACAATATCGTTTGGGTAAATGTGGACCGTGTCACTGTACCGTTCTTAATTAACGGTAATGTTAAAATCACCACGAAATCAGGCACAAAAGCTGTTATTGGCGACTTAAAAGTAGATCAAAAGATCGCATTTAACTTAAATTCGACAGGGGCGGTATCAGAGATTTTAATTGATGCTCAAGCTACAAATACAAACGATGAAATTAAGAGCTTATTGAACAAATTAGGGGACCTAAACAAAATTGATCTTGAAATCAATGGTGACAATAATACACAAGTAGATATTTTCTTTGAACGTAAATCTAATTACGGTTACGAAGCACAAGTGAAGATAGTAAGCGAAAATAAACGTTTCGAGCTTTCCGGTAAAACGGCCTTAACTTTCTTGGCAAACTTTATTGAAAATGAAAATATTGATTTCAGTGATGATGATCAGTCAGAGGTTGATGAATTTGTTAATGACTTAATTGATGAATACAATCTTACTGATGCTGATATCGATGGGGTAATCGTGATCGATAACAAAACCTTTAATCTATAAAAATAACGAGAGAGGGCATGTCTGCTTAGACCATGCTCTCTTTTTATACCCATTTTACATTCCCAACCCTTAAATTGTAATATAAAGGTACCATTCTTGAATATAGTCCATCTTAAGACGGGAGTAGAAGTACAGTGCTGACATATAGAACATTTGATTATTGGGATGAAGAAATTTGGAATAGAGCTAGGCCAATCTATGAAGAAGCCTTTGGCAAACATGGTGCAAAAAGTACGGCCGTTATCCGCAATATGTTTCGAAAACAAATGATTTTTCTTCATATTGTTATGGATGAAACAGAAAACAACCCGAAAGTAGTTGGTATGGCTATTACGGGTAAACTAAAAGCCTTTAATTCCTTGCTTATAGATTATTTAGCAATTAAAAAGTCATACCGAAATCAAGGCATTGGAGCATTGTTTGTTCATTATATAAAAGAATTGGCTCTTACGAAATTTGACTGCGATAGTATGGTATTAGAAATAGAAGCTACTGAAGATCCGATTCATCAAAAGCGAATTCAGTTCTGGGAAAAGTGTGGGTTTCATCTGACAGATTATATTCACGACTACAAGGTTGTGCCCGAGCCCTATCAGGCGATGTATCAAAAGCTAACACCCCAATCGAACATAACGACAGATGGGAAGGAACTGTTTAAACATTTAGGTAATTTCCACCGTAAATGCTTTCAAGGGGTTAAAAGTAATTCAATTAAAAAAGCCAATCATTCCTAAATAGGAAAGACTGGCTTTTCAAATCATCCATTTTCATCAGGAAGCGAGCGGAAAAGTAATCATAAATTTTGTTCCTTTTCCTTTTTCACTTTCAACTTTAATTTCACCTTTCATCGTTTTAATAATGTTGAAGACAATCATCATTCCGAGGCCAGTTCCTTCTTCCTTTGTTGTAAAATAAGGAGTTCCTAATTTACTAACCTCATTTGGAGTCATCCCAACACCATTATCGATAATATCAATCGAAATTCGATTGCTGTTTTTATTTGCTTTAATCCAAAGTTCACCGCCATTTTCCATAGCTTCAATAGAGTTCTTGATTAAGTTAATAAAGCATTGGCGGATTTTTTGACGGTCACCTAAAATCATACATTGATCATCGATGTTATCAACTTCGATTTTTACTTTATGTGATTTTGCAAAAGGCTTCATTAAATTTACAGAATAAGAGAGTTCTTTCGAGATATTTATGCTTGTCATACTATCAAACTCAGGTTTTGTAAGCGCCAAAAACTCATAGATGATATTTTGAGCACGCTGGAGCTCTTCTAATATATAACCCACGTATTCTTTTCGTCTTTCCTTTGAATCTTCATCCTCCAATGCTTCAACGAAACCTTGGGTAATTGTAATCGGATTTTTAACCTCATGAGATATACTTGCGGAAATTTGCGTTAATATACTCATTTTTTCTGCTTTAATAAGTTCTTTCCGCATTTGCGCATTGTATTTCATCGTTTCTACTAAGTATACAACAAGTCCCATTGACAACCCCTGGACGACAAAATATTTTATAGATATTGGCTGAATTTCAAACGGTGTTTGTAAAACTAAATAAGATAAAAGTATTACAAGCACGGCCGCGATTTCTGCTATTATAATAGTAATCAATACTTTTTGATATAGCTTCAATTTAGAATAACGGTTGGAAAGCAATGGTACACACAAGCAAATTGAAGAAATAACAAAAAAGTTAACATAAATACCGTCGCCGCCGAGAAAAAAACGATAGGCAAATACAGTTATAAATAGCCAACTGCTAAAATAATAGCCCCCATATAATGCTCCGATAATAAGAAGTACATGTCGTAAATCAAAATGGAAGCCAGGGAAGAACTCTATTGGAAAACTCATGCAGATTATAAGCGAAATAGAGAGCATGATCGCAAATCCTGGAGTTTTCAAATTCGAATTAACTCTGTCCTTATCGAGCCAAAACATTTGGAAAATAAAAAGCGGCAACAACATAAACAAAACGTTCACAAGCAGCCTTTCCAACTCATAGCTCATTTGATTTCTCCCCCCTATCAAATGTTCACAAAACTTTCAGAAAAAGTACATAAAATATACACATTTCTAGATTCTATTATACAGATATCGGAAAAAGGATTCCGTGATATTCATCACTAGGAATTTCCTTTTTCAATGGGTGTTCCTAGTTGTAATTCAAACATGGTAAAATAATAGATGATTAACTAATGATATTACATAGACCATAATAAGATGGGGGATTAGCGTGAAAAAAGTCAAAACAAACGCCATGCGTATTTTAGATAAAGAAAAAATAGACTATACGATGATGTCATACAGTGCAGATGATGGAAAAATTGATGGTGTTTCAGTTGCAGAAAAAATTGGTAGAGAACCGGGAGTAGTCTATAAGACATTAATTTCCCAAGGTGCGAGTAAAGCCTATTATGTGTTTGTAATTCCGGTCGAAGAGGAACTAGATCTAAAGAAGGCCGCAAAGGTAGTAGGAGAAAAGAAAATTGAAATGATTCCGGTTAAGGAGATAACAAAAGTATCAGGTTATATTCGCGGCGGTTGTTCACCTATTGGAATGAAAAAACTATTTCCAACCTATATTCATGAAGCAGCAAGCTTACATGAAACAATCATCGTGAGCGGTGGACAAATTGGTCTGCAAATAGAAATCAAGGTCAATGATTTAGCAAAGGCTGTAAATGCAAATTTAGCTGACTTAATCAAATAAACAATTCCATCCCAAATATGTTTAAAAGCGAGCCACCCGGCTCGCTTTTTCTTTTAATTTTTACATAATTTGAGAAAAATTGCTAAGAATAAATCGTGAATGGGGGGTGCATTGTCATGCCAGGAAGACTAATAAAACGAACATGGAACAATATTTTTCGGACAACAAACGATAAAGATGATGGAACAACAGCGAAAGATTCCAATCAAGGAAATCAACAGCTTTTCTCTTGTATTGAAGACAATGTTCAAACCATTAAAAACCAGTTGGGAAATAGTACTGATATTGTTTTCCGCAGATTGAAAATTGGTCCAAAAGAGAAATATGAAATTTGTATTATCTATACGGACAATTTGATAGATACAATGGCACTCCAAGAACTTATTGTGGCTTTATTAAATAATATTTCGGAAGAAGATCTTAATACAGTAAATCTGGCATCCAATAATCTAACCGATGTTCTAATTGAGAAGGTAGTCACAGTTGGTGAAGCGGTCGAGGTGGAGGATTTTAATACTTTAATAACTAATGTTCTATCGGCACAGGCTGCAATTTTAATTGAAAATCAGTCACAGGCTATTACTGTCAGTATCCCCGGCTTTGAGAAAAGAAGTATTGAAGAGCCTCAATCAGCAACACTGATTAAGGGGCCTCGTGATGGATTTATAGAATCCATAGGCACTAATGCGTCTTTATTAAGGAGAAGAATAAGAAGTGCTAACCTCTGGATGGAATCGAAAGAAATTGGAAGGATTACTAAGACGAAAGTAGTGGTTGCTTACATAAAAGGAATAGCCAATGAGGACGTCGTTAAAGAAGTTCATGAACGTTTGGATCGCATTAATATTGATGCCATATTAGAGAGTGGCTATATTGAAGAACTAATCCAAGACGAGACATTCACTCCTTTTCCGACTATTTTCAATACGGAACGGCCAGATGCCGTTGCCGGTAAACTTCTTGAAGGAAGAGTTGCCATTTTAGTTGACGGGTCACCCTTTGTCATGGTCGTGCCCAGTCTTGTTATAGAATTTTTCCAAGCGAGTGAGGATTATTATATGCGCGCAGATATCTCAACACTCCTAAGATTGTTGCGTTTCTTTTGTTTTTTCCTTGCTTTAATTGCACCTTCACTTTATATTGCCGTCCTAACGTACCACCAAGAGATGCTTCCTACTACTTTATTAATTGGTTTGGCAGCACAGAGGGAAGGTGTTCCTTTTCCTGCTTTTATGGAAGCGTTGATGATGGAGGTGGCCTTTGAAATATTACGGGAAGCCGGGGTAAGAATGCCGCGGGCAGTCGGACAAGCGATGAGTATAGTTGGAGCCTTGGTATTAGGTCAGGCTGCTGTTCAAGCAGGACTTGTATCTCCAGCTATGGTGATCGTTGTTTCTTTAACAGCGATTGCGAACTTTTGTTTTCCATCTATTAATTTAGCTACAACAGTTCGAATTTTAAGGTTTGGAATGATGTCCTTGGCTGCTGTCTTTGGCCTAGTCGGTATTATGTTTGGTCTTATCCTCCTATGCATCCATCTAAGTACGCTTAGATCTTTTGGAGTCCCGTACACAACACCAGCAGCACCATTTATTTTGCAAGATCAAAAAGATGTATTTTTCCGGGTTCCATGGTGGGGAATGTTTTCTAGACCACGGCTTATAAGTCAAACCAATATAATCCGGGAACAAAATAATCCTACATCGAAACCGGAACCTCAAAAGAGTGAAAGCACATGAAAAAAGTTTTAATAGGGCTTGTTGTTTCTATATTATTGCTTCCTTCCTTAACAGGATGTTGGAGCAAAACTGAATTAACTGATTTGGCAATTGCAGTAGCATTGGGTATCGATAAAAATGAAAAGGGTGATTTTGTTGTTTCAGTGCAAATTATTAATCCCAGTGAAACCGTTACTTCTCAAAACGCTGGAGGTGGCTATGACACGCCGGTTACAACGTATACATCGACTGGGAAAATCCTATTTGAAGCGCTCCGAAGGCTTTCAAAAGAAGTACCAAGAAAAATTTATCTTGCCCATCTTCGAATGGTTGTAATTGGCGAAGAGGTGGCAAAGAGTGGGCTATACGATGCTCTTGACTTTTTATCAAGGACACATGAATTGAGAACAGATTTTTATCTAGTCGTTGCTAAAGAACAAACGGCTGAAGACACTCTTAAAATCCTTACCAGTATTGAGAAAATACCTGCCAATAAATTATTTTTCAGCCTTGAAAAATCAGCTGAGGTTTGGGCAGCAACCGGAAAAGTGACACTAAATGACTTAATGGATGACATTGTAAGTGAAGGGATTCAACCAACATTAACAGGTGTCACTGTAAAAGGTAATCCGAAGATAGGTTTTAGTAAATCCAATGTAGAAACGATTTCGCCTAATGCTTTATATTCATATAAGGGAATAGCAGCTTTTCGTAAAAACAAATTAGTAGGCTGGCTAAATGAGGATGAAAGTAAAGGGATTAATTATATTAAGGACCAGGTTACAAGTACTGTTGTTGTTTTTGATGTGAATAATGACCATGCAGGTGTTGAATTAATTCGCACGAAAACAGAGATCATTCCTCATATCAAAAATGAAGACATTAGCATTGAAGTTAAAGTAACAGGTGAGGCAAATGTAGGGGAAGTCAATACAAAATTAGATCTTATGGACCCACATGTTATTGGTGAACTTGAATCCTTAGTGAATAGTGATATAAGAAATTCGATCGAAAACACGGTTGAAAAGGCACAGAAAGATTTCGAAAGTGATATTTTGGGATTTGGTGAACGGATCCATAAAACATATCCAAAGGATTGGGAAAAAATCAAAAAACAATGGACAGAGATTTTTACTAATGTCCCAGTAAATGTTAACGTTAAGATCAAAATTCGCCGGATTGGTACAATCACAAACCCATTTCACGACGAATTAACAAAGGAGTAATCCTATGCTGAAAAGTATTGGTGTCATTTTTATTTATATAGCCATTGCTTTTTTTCAAATACATCAGTTAAAAAAAGAAAAAATGATACGAGAAATATGGATCTTTTCTATTTTAATGGTTTTAACTACAGGCGTTACGGTTGCGAAACTTAACAACCTGGCACTTCCAAGTCCATTGGATTTAATTGTCATTGTTTTAAAGCCATTCATAAAGTAAGAAAATGGATAGAGAGGAGGGTGGTCCCTTGTTGGAAAAAGGAAGAATTAGCCCTTTAGAGTTAAGTGTTTTAGCTATTCTTTATACGATTGGTACAACCATTCTTGCTATTCCATCTGTATTGACAGCCAAGGCGGGGCAAGATGCATGGCTCACAGCCCTTATCGGTGTGATCTTTAGTGGACTACTTGCCTGTTTTTATGTCATTTGTGCAAAAGCAATGAAAAGGGAAACCTACATCAATTATTTAGAAAGGGTATATGGAAAAATTATTGGTAAAATAATTGGAGTTTTATACGTTTATTTTGCATTTGTAGGAGCAGCGACCCTTCTCTTCCAATTCAGTGATTTTGTTACGACTCATATGCTTATTAATACGCCGGCAGAAGTTCTTAATATTATGTTAGCTATTTTAGTTATATTAGTTGTCCGGGCAGGCCTTGAGGTATTGGCAAGAACAGGGGAGCTTCTTTTCCCATGGTTTATGTTCCTTTTCATTGCCTTAGTTATTTTTTTAATTCCTCAAATTGAACCAGACCGTATTAGTCCGTTATATGAGGCAAGCGTTCGGGCACATCTTTCAGCCTCGTTGGATTTTGTTTCATTTGCCGGGTTTCCTTTAGTCATGTTTCTAATGTTTTATCCTGGCAACATGAACCGTCCTGACAAAACAAAGTGGAATTTTATAACAGGAACGACTCTAGGTGCAGCTGTTGTTGGAGTCTTAGTACTTTTATGTATTTTAGTTTTGGGAGCTCCAGCAACCGCTCGTCAAGTATTTCCAAGTTATGTCCTTGCTAAAACTGTCAGTCTTTTTGATATTATTCAGAGAATAGAGGCGGTTATGGCCGGAATGTGGGTTCTTTCAATATTCTTTAAAACATCCGTTTACTTTTACGGTTGTGTAATCGGTTTAGCGGAAATACTAGCCGTTAAGAACTATCGTTTTCTTGTCATTCCGATTGGGCTTCTTACGATTGTCTTTTCAACTTTTGTTTATCCAAATGTGTCTTATATGGCTTACTGGGATGATAAATATTGGGTGCCTTATTCTATGATCATGGGTTTTTTCATCCCACTTCTAACATTAATAGTTGATAAAATTAAAAGCCGCTTAAGTAATCAAATATAAAGCCAAATATCATCCGTATAGATTGGGCGATATTTGGCTTGATACTTATATGAAAATAAATTCCTTTTATCCTTCTGCTCTTTGTGTAGTCACCAAATTGTATTGGTCATCCCATTTTAAGCGCCATTTATTTCTTCGTTCCATTCTGTTTCCCTTATATAAGTGCTTATACTTTTTCCAATGAATTTTCCATTGAGTTCTTCTAGTTGATCTCATTTCAACATCTCCTTTATAATATGGATTCTCTTTTAAACTATATTCTCGAAGCTCCTTGTCGATTCCTTTGGCTAGTTTTGTCGTATCAATAGAGGATTTGTATTTTTACAGAATTTTGTAAAAAATAGCTAAAATTAAAAATAATTTATACTAAAGACTATAAATATGTGGAATTGGATAACAAAATGTAGTAGTATATTGACGGAATTGTTAAAAGAGTAACAATATGCAGAAAATACGACAAAAAACGACCTTTTCACAGAATGGAATGAATTAAAAATGAATTTTAAAAGAAAATTATATCTTGGGTTTGGCTCGGTTCTAATCATTTTGATCATTACGGCTGCTTTCGGGCTATATAATATTCAAGAACAAAATAAAAATATGAAAACAATCGTGAATGAACATTATGAACGGGTACGGCAGGTTAACATCTTTCAATTTGAGATCAATAATACCGCCCGGATGATAAGAGATGTCATCCTTAAAAAGGAAAATACGATTACAAGAGAAGAGGAAGCATCCATTGCTGTTTCCAGAAAAAATACAGCGGATGCTATTGAAAAGCTTAAAGAGTTTGAATCAAACGATAATGTTAAGTTGCTTGTAACAGACTTGGATTTATTAAACAAATCCTATGAAGAAGGTTATCACAACATTGTAAAACTTCTAAAGGAAGGCAATAAAGAGGGAGCAATTAAAGTGCTTATAGAGGATAATCGCGAGGTTCGGGCCGGTCTTACTTCGACTAGTGCAAAATTGTTAGATTTTGAAGAAAACGCGATGAATAATGCCGTAGCCATGTCTAGAAAAATGTATCAAACTACATTGACAAGTTTTCTGTATTTAATATCCATCAGCATTATTATTGTCGTTCTTATTTCATTTTGGGTCGTAAGAAGTATCATTTCCCGTATCAATCATGTCAATTCTGTTATTTCAAATGTGGCTGAATTAGAGACAAACAAACTGCCTAGAATTGACCATATTACCAATGATGAAATTGGAGAAATTGCGCTTGCCTACAATGGAATGGCCACATCATTAGAAAATCATATGGATCAAGAAAATGATCTAAAAGAAAAAATGAAAATAGAAAATTGGGTTAAATCTAATTTCATCGATCTGACAACCATGTATCAGGGGATACAAGATGTACAAACCTTTGCCCGTTTATTCATCTCAAAAATTACCCCAATTACTGGGGCAACTTATGGTGTGTTTTATGTAAAGGCTGAAAATGAGGACAAGTATTTAAAAATTGCAGCCTACGCTGATAGTTCCTTAGAAACTTCATCAAAGACGTTCTACGCGGGGGAAGGTTTGATAGGTCAGGCTGTCCTTGAAAATAAACCAATATTAATAGATTCATTGCCTGAAGATTACGTGAAAATAAGATCGGGTATCGGACAAAGTTCTCCTAAGTATCTATTGATCACACCAATTGCCTATGAAGGCAAAGTGATCGCAGTTTTTGAATTAGGCTCCTTCACGCCTTTTGATGAAAATCATTACCGATTCCTAGATATTACTCAGAAAACAGTTGGTGTAAGTTTGCATAGCATCATTGGTCATATGAAGATTGAAAAGCTATTAGCTGAATCTCAAACCTTAACAGAAGAATTACAAAGTCAATCCGAAGAACTTCAGCAGCAACAGGAAGAACTACGGATGATCAATGAACAGCTTGAAGAACAGTATAAGAGCTCTGAGGAAAAAACAAAAGAACTTGAAAAAATCCAGATTGATCTTGAAGAAAAAAATCGCCATGTTGAACTTAGTTCAAAGTATAAGTCTGAATTTTTAGCCAATATGTCACACGAACTTCGAACACCACTTAATAGCATGCTGATTCTGTCCCAGCTACTAGCTGATAATAATGATGGCAATTTAACAGAGAAACAGGTTGAATATGCTAGTACGATCCATTCATCAGGAAAAGATTTATTAGATTTAATCAATGATATTCTTGATCTATCTAAAATTGAATCGGGGAAAATGGCAATTTTGCCAGAAGAAGTACTATTTAGTGATATTCAATATTTTGTTGAACACCAGTTTACACCAATTGCAACTCAGAGAAAACTAGGTTTTGAAATAGTAATAGATGAAAATCTACCATATGTATTTATTACAGATAACCAGCGATTAAAACAAATTCTGAAAAATTTATTATCGAATGCTTTTAAATTCACTCAACAAGGGAAAGTAGTTATTGAATTTAAGCTTTGTAAAAATCAAGATTACTTTAAAGAAGCACATAAACCTATGGTTGCCATTTCCGTCACTGATACAGGAATAGGCATCTCCCGAGAAAAACAGAATTTTATATTTGAAGCCTTTAATCAAGCCGATGGAACTACTAGTAGAAAATTTGGAGGTACGGGACTCGGACTCTCCATTAGCAAGGAATTGGCACAGCTTTTGGGCGGATTTATCGATGTTGAAAGTATATTAGGTAAGGGAAGTACCTTTACATTGTATTTGCCTGAGTATGATATACAACTAAATAATGAGTATACGAGAGAAGAAGTCGCAGCAACCGTAATAGAAGAAGCGCAAATAATTGAAGAAAAACTGGAAAATAATACTCAAGTTTCACTTATAGAAGGTAAAACGAAGCATTCTGGTGAACTTAAGAATATTAAAGAAATGTTAGCGGGCAAGAAGGTTTTACTTGTCGATGATGATATGAGGAATATCTTCTCGCTCACAACTGCGCTGGAAACGAATAAGATGATTGTTGAATTTGCAGAAAATGGTCAAGAAGCTATTGAAATTCTGAAAAAACAATCAGATATTGATCTTGTTCTAATGGATATCATGATGCCTGTTATGAATGGATATGAGGCCATTCAAGAAATTCGTAAAATGGAAGGCTTCCTAGAACTGCCCATTATTGCTCTGACCGCGAAAGCGATGAAGAATGACAGAGAAAAATGCCTTGATGCTGGCGCATCTGATTATATTAGTAAGCCAGTTAATTTAGATCAATTGCTTTCATTAATTCGTGTGTGGTTATATCGATAGAGGTGGTTAAAATAGAGGAGCAATTATTTGAAAATTTTTACGCGGATGACGATGAAAGCAATGAATTAGAAAAAACCGAGATCGTATTGCTGCTAGAAGGAATTTATCGTTATTACGGATTTGATTTTAGGGATTATGCTTATTCATCAATCAAGCGTAGAATATTACACCGAATGAGTGTTGAAAAGGTAGCAACCATTTCAGCCTTGCAGGAAAAAGTGTTACGGGATGAACAGCTGTTAGGAAAATTGTTAAGTGATTTTTCAATTAATGTAACTGAAATGTTTAGGGATCCAACTCTTTTTAAGTTTTTACGAACGAATATTTTACCAACTTTTAAAAACTATCCGTTAATCCGAATTTGGCATGCTGGCTGTTCTTCAGGGGAAGAAGTATACTCCATGGCCATCATGCTTCATGAGCTCGGTTTAAATCATAAGGCTAAGATTTATGCTACAGATATGAATGAAAATATTTTAGAAAAAGCCCAAAAAGGGCAATTCCCAATCAATCGAATGCAAGTATATACTAGAAATTATCATCAAGCTGGGGGCACAAAAGAATTTTCGGAGTACTACAGGGTAAATAATGATATCGTGACTTTTTATCCATTTTTAAAGGAAAATATTATTTTTGCACACCATAATTTAGCGACTGATCATTCTTTTAATGAATTTCACATGATTCTATGTAGAAATGTGTTGATTTACTTTAACCAAAAATTACAAAATCGCGTACAGAAGTTATTCTATGACAGTCTGAGTATAGGAGGATACCTTGCTTTAGGAAACAAAGAGGTCATCACCTATACAAACTTATGGGACAAGTATGCGGAGGTCAATTCTACTGAAAAAATTTATAAAAAAACCAAGTAATCTATGGATTACCTGGTTAATTGGGAGTTATTTTGATGGACAATAATAGGAAAATAAATATTTTATTAGTTGATGACCGCCCAGAAAATCTATTAACGTTGGAGGCTGTACTAGATTCTCCCTCCTATAATCTGATTATGGCAAATAGTGGGGAGGAAGCATTGAAACAAGTTTTAAAACAAGATTTTGCGGTCATTTTACTAGATGTTCAAATGCCTGGATTAAACGGATTTGATACAGCAAGGCTCATACACGGGCGGGAACAATCCAAACATATTCCAATCATTTTTATCACGGCGATTAGTCAGGCTGTCGAGAATGTCAATCAAGGGTATGCAGTGGGAGCCGTTGACTATATATTTAAACCGTTTAATCCGGAAATTCTTAAAAGTAAAGTTGCAGCTTTTGCAAAGCTTTATGAATACCAACAACAAATTAATGATCAAAGGCAGTTATTGAAAAAACGTTCGATTGAGCTTGCAGCTGCCAATGCGAAGTTACAGGACATGGAAAAAGAGCTTTTGCAACACAACAATAATCTTGAAAACCTTGTTAGAGAAAAAACAGAGGAATTGGTATTAGCTAATAAGGATCTTTATCAATCACAGGAACGCTTCCAAAAAATATTTGCTTCAAGTCCGAGCTTAATCGCTATCCGTTCCCTTATTGATGGGCGTTATATTGATGTAAACGAAAGCTGGATCTATTATACTGGTTTTCCTTATGATGAAGTAATTGGAAAACAAACAGGAATGCTGCATCTAATGTACGATAACTGTGATACTACCCAAGATTTAGACTTGCAAAAGGCGATTCGAAATGAGCGGATCCACTACACTACATGTGATGGCAAGGAACGCATTGGCCTCTTATCTACGGAAGCAGCCGAAATCCATGGTGAACATTGTATTATTAGTGTTATAACGGATATAACAGAAAGAGAGCGGTTGGAAAAAGAATTAACTCGTTTAGATCGTTTGAATTTAATAGGGGAAATGGCAGCAGGAATTGCTCATGAAGTCAGGAACCCTATGACAACAGTAAGCGGTTTTTTACAATTGGCTAAATCGAAGCAGGATATGCATCTCGAGTATATTGATTTAATGCTGACAGAGTTAAACCGTGCTAATGAAATTATTAAAGAGTTTTTAACATTAGCGAAGAATAAAACTTCTGATCGAAAGCCACAAAATCTAAACGATATCATTGAAGCCTTATACCCTTTAATTCAAGCTGAAGCTGTACTTTCAAATAAGAGTGTCCATCTTGAACTAAGTGAATGCCTTCCATTATATTTAGATGAAAAGGAAATTCGCCAATTAATTTTAAATATAGCTCTTAATGGTCTAGAAGCGATGTCATTGGGCGGGAAACTAACGATAAAAACATATAGTGCGGACGATTGTGTCACACTTGAAATTCAGGACGAAGGCTGCGGGATTGATCGGGATGTATTAGAAAAAATTGGTACACCTTTCTTCACTACAAAAGATACAGGAACTGGATTAGGGTTAGCAGTATGCTATAGTGTAGCTTCACGCCATAATGCCGATATATGTATTCAAACAAGCGATACAGGAACAACATTTTCAATACGATTTAGCGCTTAATAGAAGGGAAAAGCAATACTACCATGAAGTTGTAGTATTGCTTTTTTCATATACGGAATCTAGACCAATGAAAAAACAAATAAATAACTGTTAAATAAGCAGTATAGCCAATAAAAGAATACTGGTGTTTCCAGGAATAGTGGTGGGCAAATAAACCCAATCCTTCAGCGGCTCTTTCAGCCACAGCCATGAAAAGGCTGAGTAATAGGATTAAACTGATTTTTTTGAGTAGCTTTAGTTTACTGCATATGAGAAGAAAGACCATAGTAAATAAAGGGAGAGCAATTAAAGTAAAGGTGAGATTAATTGAAAAAATATGAGATAAGGGTCTTGTTGGAAATTCATAAAGACCTTTGCCGACAAAGTATAGGTCTAAATACGTTCCAAGTAATGATCCCAGAATAATCGCTGGTATTGTTCGTTGATACATATTAATCCAAGATGGAAATGGCTTCTTTTGTACTCGCTGCAAGTTCGAGCCTTTCGAGTGTTTTACAATATTCATCTTCAATCTCTCCATCTACCGTTTCTTTTGAATCCATTAAGTAATGGATGACATCCCAGTCCGTAAACCAATCCCCGATTTCAGCACTTTCTTGGCTCACATTTTTCCAAGCGAATTCAAGGGTGGGACTATAAATTCTTGGGGAGTTTTTAACGATTTGACATGATTTTAGTCTAGGTTTAAATAGACCTCCCGGTACCCCTTCATCCACTGTATTAAAAATATGAGGCCAATAATCTTTTCTCGAACCGGTGTGAGGAGTTGCCTTTGCCCATTGTTCAACCATTTTCAAGCGTTTTTCGTCTCTAAATAAAATCGCATATAACCGTTTTCCTAATAAAATTCGCTCATCTAGGTTTTCAAAATTATGCAAGGTTTGACCAATTAGTTCTATTTTAAGTTTATTAATGAAGGGGAATAAAATATGATTCAAAGAAAGAAAATCTTGCAGTTTGAATTCTAATGTATTGAAAACATCCTTCTTAAAAACCTTGTTGCCTAGTACTCTTTTTTCTAAATAACTTTGTTCATTAATGACTAAGGCAATTGCCAGAATATAGGTGTCCCTGTTAATCCAAAAATGATTCCAAATTGTTTCCATGAAAGTTGAAACATTAAAGGATCGTAATAGGTAAAAAAGATTTAGCCCTCTTTTCAAGCTTTCCTCATAAACTAAAAATTGTGGATACGCGTCTTGAAAGATTAACCAATTGCCTCGCTCTAAAAAAGTAAAATAGGAAACAGCTTCATTTTTTGTCAATATTCTGGGTAGTATCCCACCTTTTAAATCGGTCATATTCCAGCCGCCATTTCTTGAAACCATATGCCCTAGAAAAGCCCAATGAATTTCCGGATGCCGGAGATAATACTCTAAATATGCTTGTGTTCTTGTGACATTATTTTTATTAAATCGCTCGGTTTTTTCTGCTATTTGTTGGACAATCAACTGTTCTTCAGGCAATAGTAAAGATTTTTGTATTTTAGAGGATTCTTTGGATTTTTTCTTCAACTCTTTTTTAATTTTTGCAAGGGATTCGGGAAGTGCGATGTTGTTCTTGTTGATAAGCCGCCTCCACATGTTTGATGACACCCACCTTACATGAATTCTCCTCATATACTACGAATATGTATGGAATAAGATGAATTTGATTTAAGGGGGATTGAGAAGTGTGAATGAAAAAATTACTACGCGACTGAATGAGCTAATTGAAAAGGTAAGAAATGACCAATCTCCGGAAGGTTATTGGAACTATACATTTGAAACCGGGATTTCCACCGATTGTTATATGATTATTTTATTAAGGTCTTTAGAAATAGATGATGAAAATTTAATAAAGGGGTTATCGGAAAGAATATTAAGGAAACAACAAGAAAACGGGGCATGGAAATTGTTTCATGATGAGCCGAATGGCAATCTGTCTGATACAATTGGGGCCTACTACGCTCTCCTTTATTCAGGGTATTACAATAAAAATGATCCCCGTTTACGACTAGCTAGGCAATTTATCAAGACCAATGGTGGAATTGATAAATCTCATATGTTGACAAAAATTATGCTGGCTCTTACCGGCCAATATAAGTGGCCAGTTTTTTTCCCCATTCCAATCGAGATGATCTTACTTCCAGTTTCATTTCCTATAAATTTTTATAGTTTTTCAGTATATGGCAGGGTCAACCTCGCGCCAATCATGATTCTTGCTAATAAAAAATTTAGCATTAAAACGTCAAAAACCCCTGATTTAAAAGATTTATTTATTCATAGGGAAGAATTTGAACATGGACATTCATTTAGATTCAGAGAGTCAGAGGAGTGGCGATCGCTTTCTTCCCTTATCAATCAAGGGATAAAAAGTTTAATAGGGTTGCCAAGTCATGTTCACCAATTAGCAACTGAGTATACGAAGCAATATATGCTAAGCAGAATTGAACCGGATGGCACTTTACTAAGTTATTTTAGTTCGACTTTTTTAATGATCTTTGCCCTTCTTTCGCTCGGGATTTCGAAATCAGATCCTATTATTGTCAATGCTGTAAAAGCCTTAAAATCAATGATATCCCGCGATATCAATGGTCTACCCCATATGCAATTTACTACAGCGAATGTATGGAACACTTCCCTCCTAACCTATGCTTTACAGGAATCAGGGATTTCATCGGATGATATCGTGGTCAAAAAAGCGAACAATTACTTATTAAAAAAACAGCATTATAAATATGGCGATTGGGTCATCCATAATCCATCAGCCCTTCCTGGAGGTTGGGGTTTTTCCGAAAGTAATACGATTCATCCCGATGTTGACGATGCAACCGCTTCTTTACGATCCATTGCAAGAAATGTACGGAAAGATTGGAGATGTAGGCAGGCATGGGATAGGGGCATCCAATGGGTATTATCTATGCAGAATGATGATGGTGGATGGCCGGCCTTTGAAAAGAATACGAATAGTAAAATCGTCCATCTGTTCCCGGTTGAAAAAGCAGAGTATTTTCTTACTGATCCATCCTGTGCAGATTTAACGGGAAGAACTCTTGAATTTCTTGGAATGTATACCAACCTTTCTAAAACGCATCCATCGATTAAAAGAGGGGTGGATTGGCTTTTGAAAAATCAAGAGAGAAATGGGTCTTGGTATGGTCGTTGGGGAATTTGTTATATTTATGGAACATGGGGAGCAGTTACAGGGTTACGGGCAGTAGGGATTTTACCTACCGATCCAATGATCTCAAAAGCTGTAAAATGGCTTAAGGAGATCCAAAATAGTGATGGCGGCTGGGGTGAATCATGCCAAAGCGATTTAAACAAAAAATATATTCCGTTGAACGCTAGTACATTGACACATACCGCCTGGGCCGTTGATGCCCTCATTGCCGCAAGTGATAAGCCGACAAGATCGATTCAACGGGGTATTGATTATTTATTAGAAAATATTCACAAAGAGGATTGGACGACTAACTATCCGAAAGGTGCGGGAATGGCTGGTGACTTTTATATCCATTACCATAGCTATCGTTATATCTTTCCAATCCTAACATTAGCACATTACCGTAAAAAGTTTTCTTGAGCGATTTAAAGGCTGACAGGGTGGTAAACTTTTACCACTCTTTCGACCTTTTTGTGATATTGTAAAGTTATATAAAAGTAGACCAGTAATTTTATTGACAGAAAACGGGTAATATGATATTTAAATTAATGGTTAGTATTTAGCACTCGGTTTGGTAGAGTGCTAATATTATTAATAAACTTTTGAAAGGAGAAATAGCATGACAAAAATGCAGTTTAAAGCCGAATCAAAAAGACTATTAGAAATGATGATTAACTCCATCTATACGCATCACGAGGTATTTTTACGAGAATTAATTTCAAACGCCAGTGATGCTATAGACAAAATCTATTATAAAGCGTTAACAGATGATAGCTTAACCTTTAATAAGGACAGCTACTACATAAAAGTGGTACCCGATAAAGAAACAAGAACATTAAAAATCATAGATACTGGTATCGGAATGACAAAAGAAGAGCTGGAGAATAATTTGGGTACCATTGCAAAGAGCGGGTCCTTAGCTTTTAAAACTGAAAACGAAGCGAAAGATGGCTATGATATTATCGGTCAGTTTGGCGTTGGTTTTTATGCAGCATTTATGGTCGCTGATGTAGTCACTGTCATCACTAAAGCATTAGGCAGTGAGGAAGCCTATAAGTGGGAATCTGAAGGTGCCGATGGCTATACGATTGAGCCTGTAGAAAAGGATTCAGTAGGTACCGAGATTATTTTAAAAATTAAAGAAAACACGGAAGATGAAAAGTATGATGAGTATTTGGATGAGTATAGACTAAAATCCATCATCAAAAAATACTCTGATTTTATTCGTTATCCTATTAAAATGGATATCACATCGAGCCGCCCAAAAGAAGGAAGCGACAACGAATTCGAGGACTACACAGAAGAACAAGTGATCAATAGTATGGTTCCAATTTGGAGAAAAAACAAAAATGAGTTGACCGGGGAAGATTATGAGAATTTTTATGCTGAGAAGCGTTATGGATTCGACAAACCAATCAAGCATATCCATACAAGTGTCGATGGTGCTGTAAGATATAATGCAATATTATTTATACCGGAAAAAGCTCCATTTGATTATTATTCAAAAGAATTTGAGAAGGGGCTCGAGTTGTATTCAAATGGCGTCTTAATCATGGAAAAGTGCGCTGACTTGCTTCCAGATTATTTTGGCTTTGTCAAAGGTTTGGTAGACTCAGAAGACTTATCACTTAATATTTCACGAGAAATGCTTCAGCATGACCGCCAATTAAAGATCATTGCGAAAAATATTAATAAAAAAATTAAGAGCGAACTGCAAAGTTTATTGAAAAATGATCGTGAGAAATATGAGAACTTCTTCGATTCCTTTGGCAGACAATTAAAATATGGAGTTTATAGCGATTTTGGAACACATAAAGATGTATTACAAGATTTATTGCTATTCTACTCTTCAAAAGAGAAGAAGCTTGTTACATTAGATGAATATGTATCAAGAATGCCTGAGGACCAAAAATATATTTACTACGCTTCCGGTGATTCTGTTGAAAGAATTGATAAAATGCCACAAACAGAACTGGTGGCGGAAAAAGGCTATGAAATTCTCTATTTCACCGATGAAATCGATGAGTTTGCGATTAAGATGCTGATGACGTATAAAGAAAAAGAATTTAAATCTGTTTCAAGCGGAGATTTAGGGATTGAAGCTGAGGAAAATCAGGAAGATAAAGCTGCAGAACAGATAGAAAACAAAGAGCTTTTTAGCTATATGAAGGAAATTTTAGCTGGTAAAGTTAAGGATGTTCGAATCTCAAAGCGTCTAAAATCACATCCGGTTTGCCTATCCACAGATGGTGAAGTAACGATCGAAATGGAAAAAATATTAAGCATGATGCCAGGTAACGAGAATGTAAAGGCTGACAAGGTATTAGAAATCAACGTAAACCACGACGTCTTTAAGTCGTTACAAGATGCCTTCGCCAGTGATAAAGAGAAAGTAGCATTATACACAAATCTATTGTATAATCAAGCACTTTTAATCGAAGGTCTGCCAATTAACGACCCAGTTGAATTTACGAATGATATTTGTAAGATTATGGTGTGATTTTTATTTTACAAAAACAGCCCGGATTCTTGTGTGTGGAATTCAGGGCTATTTTCTTTAATTAATGATTGAAGTTACTTTACAATTTGCTATTGAAGTTATATGATTAATATGAAATATTGGAAAACTACTAGGGGTGCCCGGATGCTGGGCTGAGAGAAAAATTTTCGTTTTCAACCCTTTGGACCTGATCCGGATTATACCGGCGTAGGAAAGTAGATGGTTTACATACTTTTCTTATTGTTATTGAAGCCAGGTTCTGTTTTGAGGATCTGGCTTTTTATATTGATCGGTTATCATAGGCTAGTTTGATTCCCGAAAGCTGAACTTGAAAGTCAAACTGGGAATCAAAGTTCCTATTTGATCTTTAATTCGAAAAAACTATAACTTTAAGCGATAACAGATAATAAATAACGGAGAATAAAAATGAACAAAGAGATATCAAGCAAATTAATAAACAAAATCAGAGAAAATAAGCCTCTTATACATAACATCACAAATATAGTGGTAGCTAATTTTACAGCAAATGGTTTATTAGCGCTCGGTGCCAAACCAGTCATGGCATCTGCTCCGGAAGAAGTTGCGGAAATGACTAAAGCGGCCAATGCTCTTGTATTAAATATGGGAACGTTAAACAGAGAGCATCTAAAAGCAATGATCAATTCCGGTAAAGCGGCCAATGAAAAGGGAATCCCGGTTGTGGTGGATCCTGTTGGAGTTGGTGCTACTCAATTCAGAACGGAGTCGGCACAACAACTACTCCGTGAGGTTAAAGTTAACTTCATAAGAGGGAATGCAGCAGAGATTGCTAATCTAATAGGGCAAGCATGGGAGATCAGAGGTGTTGAAACAGGTAAAAGCGGTGGGAATATTATTGATTTAGCTAGGTTTGCAGCACAAAAACTTCAGGCAACTGTAATTGTTACTGGAAAAGAAGATACCATTACAGATGGGGCAACTACATTCTTAGTTCGTAATGGTCATCCATTATTAACAAAGGTGACTGGAACTGGCTGTTTGTTATCTGCAGTTATAGGTGCATTTGCGTCTGTGGGAGGTGTCTCGCTCCAAGCAGCAGTAGCTGCACTTACTACATATGGAATTGCGGCAGAAATTGCCGCCGCCAAAACAGCCGAGGTTGGGCCAGGTAGCTTTCAAATAGAATTTATTAATCAACTAGCACTTATAAGCCCGACGCAAATTGAACAAAACAGCCAATTTGAAAGATTATAAGGTAACAAAAACAAAGGAGGAGTGTCTATGGCAAAAACAATGAAAATGACAATGACAGCGATGCTTGTTGCTGTAGGAACTTTGACAAGTCACTTATTCTTCATTCCACTTGGCTTTGCCAAGGTTTTTCCAATGCAGCATTTTATAAATGTATTGTCAGCCGTGTTATTAGGCCCGGGATACGCGGTAATGCAAGCATTCTCAGTTTCCCTAATAAGAAATATGATGGGGACAGGGTCCTTATTTGCTTTTCCAGGAAGCATGATTGGCGCCTTTTTAGCTGCTTATTTGTATCAAAAATCAAAGAAGTTAATGTTCGCTTTTATGGGTGAAATTGTTGGAACTGGAATTTTAGGAGCAATTGTTTGCTATCCTATTGCCACACTTGTTTTGGGGAAAGAGGTTGCCTTATTTGGTTTTATTCCGGCCTTTTTAGCAAGTTCAATTGCTGGTGGAATATTAGGACTTATTATTCTTAGTATTGTCCTTAAAAACTCCGCATTCAAAACGTTTCAACAGAATAATTTTTTTCAGAAATAAGGATGAAAAAACACAGAGCTTGGTTCTTATAACCGGAACTCTGTGTTTTTTATTTGCATCCCATAAACTAATTCTCTACTATAAAATATAATAAAAGGCAAAATAATATAAAGTACAATAATTCATTTTAATAAATTCTAGGGGGAATTCACATGATGCCATCATTGTTTATCGCACACGGATCACCAACACTTGCAATTGAAGATAATTTATATACACAATATTTAACTGCATTAGGGAAAACTTTACCAAAGCCAAAAGCCATCGTATTGTTTTCGGCTCATTGGGTGTCGCCAGTCCAAACGGTTAGTAATGTTGACGAATTTAAAATGATTTATGATTTTTACGGTTTTCCTGATGAAATGTATAATATCGTTTATCCTGCAAAAGGATACAAGGATTTAACAATTGATATCGTCGATTTATTTAAGGAGCATGGGATTTCCTTTAGGGTTGATGAAACCAGAGGACTAGACCATGGGGCATGGGTTGTCCTAAGATTGCTATATCCAAATGCCGATGTTCCTGTCATTTCAATGTCGGTTAATCCGAACCTTTCACCAGAAGAACAATATAAAATTGGAACGTCTTTATTTAAATTAAGGGAAAAAGATGTTTTAATTATTGGAAGTGGTGGAACCGTCCATAACCTAAGAGCACTAAATTGGAGCAAACAAAGTGGAGATGCTGACGGGTGGGCCGTTGAATTTGATGATTGGATTGGTGACCATATTAACAAGTGGGATCTGGATTCACTATTTAAATATGATGCAATAGCTCCTAATGCCGAGTTAGCTGTACCGCCTTATGGAAACGAACACTTTGTTCCTATCTTTTATGCGATGGGGGCGGCCGATAATGAGAAAAAGGCAAAATTAATTCACTCCAGCTATCAATATGGAAATCTTAGCCATAGTGTATGGCAATTTGGGTAAGAAACAAGCATACAATGAATTAAGGACAAATAGTTCTTGATTAATTGGGGGTGCTTTAAGAAGTGAATAAAAGTGAGATTAGTATTTTACTTTTACGAGTTTTCCTAGGAACCAGCTTCTACATTCATGGATTAGCTAAGTTTAAAAAAGGTCTAGCGAATACAGCTGACCATTTTGCAAGTTTGGGTCTGCCGGAATTTTTAGCTTATGCTGTAGCCTACATTGAACTTTTCGGAGGAATTGCTTTAGTATTTGGCCTAGGCAGTAGAATCGTTTCTATCCTATTTGGAATTATAATGATTGGGGCAATTTTCAAGGTGAAACTATCCGCCGGTTTCTTAGGAGGGTATGAGTTAGATATAGCTTACCTAATCATCGCTCTTTTAATTGCTATTAATGGCAGTAAGCTATTTGCCCTTGATCATCTTTTATTTAAATTAGGAAACTTTAAAACAAAAACTACTTAAAAGAATTGTATTGTAAATCCAATGCACCGCACTACCAAAAGGTAATGCGGTTTTTCATATATTCACTTATAGGAATTTCCTATATACCTATATAAAATACTAATTAGTCGGATCGCCCAAAGGTTGGAACGCAACAATTTTAATATGGCTATGACTTAAAAAAAGAAAAGATTACGGTCTTTTCTTTTTTATTTAAGTGATTTCTATCACAAACAGAAACGTTCATAAATGTTACATTACTATTATGAGAAATGTTCTCACTGTAATAATAGGTAAAAGGCCTAAACAAAGGAGACATAATAATGAGTGAAATGATAAATAACCGTGAACAACATACGACTGAATATAGTAGTGAACGTTTAGAGAAATTAAAGCAAATTTTTAAAGACCTTCAAAGTGGAAAAAATATCGATGAAGTTAAAGCACGTTTTGATAAAGAAATCGGCAAGGTCTCAATTGAAGAGATGTCAAAACTTCAACATGACTTCAACGAAAATGGAGAAATGACATTAGAAGAGGTTAAGCGTATTTACACATTGCATACAGAAATATTAAAAGGATCAGTTGAAGAAATAGAGCTCCCGACTAACCCGGAAGATGAGCCTGGGCACCCTGTTCATACATTTAAACTAGAAAATAGGGAGATTGCGAAGCTATTAGAGACAAGGCTCCATGTTCATCTTATCGAATTTGCAAAAGAAGATTCTGAGGAAAATGTATATAAGCTGTTAGAAGATTGCAATTTATTACTTGATATTGATAAGCATTACAGCCGGAAAGAAAATTTAATTTTTCCCTATTTAGAGACATATGGGATTATGGGACCAAGTACAAATATGTGGAGAATCGATGACTTTATTCGTGACGCAATTAAAGATGCCAGACAAAAATTAATGAATTATAATGGCGATAAGCAAGCTGTCATTGATATTGTCAATTATTGCATTAGAGAAGTTAGCGATATGATATATAGGGAAGAAAACATTCTTTTCCCAATGGCTTTAATGAATTTTACAGAAGATGAATGGGTGAAAATTGCCCATGAAAGTGATGAGGTCGGATTTTGCTTAACAGAGCCTGCAGCAGAGTGGAAGCCGGAAAGAAAAGCAATCAGCGAAAAAGCCATGTCTGAAGGATTCATAAAACTAGAAACCGGCATTTTATCTTTGAAACAGTTGGAATTGATGTTAAATCATCTACCAGTGGATATTACTTTTATCGATCAGGATGATGTCGTTCGATATTTTTCACAAGGTACGGAAAGGATTTTCGTGCGGACAAAAGCGGTAATCGGTCGTACTGTACAAAACTGCCACCCGCCAAGAAGCGTCCATGTTGTGGAAGAATTATTAGCTGATTTCAAAGCTGGTAAGAAAGATGTTGAAGATTTTTATATTAAATTCCGAGACAAATACGTATATATCCGTTATTTCGCTGTTCGCGATGAAAACGGGGAGTATATCGGTACACTTGAATTCACACAAAATATTGACCCAATTCGAGCAATCAACGGAGAAAAGCGGATATTGTCATAAGCAAAATAAAATATTTGTATAATTTCAGAATCAAGGCTGACTCCAATTAAAAGGGGCAGTCTTTTCTCTTTTTGCATATGTATAACATAGCAAAATTTTTAACAAAATTATATTAATATCATGTTATAATACCTTACAGAGAATTGAATCTTAAGAAAAGCCACTGGGTAAGGATGATTATTGTGAAATATAGATCAGCGTTTGATATTATCGGTCCAATCATGGTTGGACCTTCAAGTTCTCATACAGCGGGGGCAGCGCGTATTGGTCGGGTAGCAAGGACATTATTCGGGAGAAAACCAAAGAAAGCTACGATTTGTTTTTATGGCTCTTTTGCCAAGACGTACAAAGGCCATGGGACCGATGTAGCGATTGTTGGTGGTTTGCTTGATTTTGATACAAATGATGAACGGATTCCCCATTCGTTAACAATTGCAAAAATAGAGGGAATCGATATTCAATTCGTTATTGAGAATACAATAGTTACCGATCACCCAAATACTGTGAAAATATGTTTAGAGGATAATGATAAAGAACTTCAACTTGTTGGGATTTCAATTGGCGGCGGTGCCATTGAAATAATTGAGCTTAACTCATTTAAACTCAAATTAACAGGAGAATGCCCAGCGATTCTAGTAGTTCATCAAGACCAATTTGGTGTGATAACTGCTGTTACGCGTGTGCTCGCGGATTATCGGCTAAATGTTGGTCATATGGAGGTTACCCGTCATGCTGTAGGTAAAATGGCGATGATGGTAATTGAAGTTGATCAAAAAATTGATGAACAAGTAATTAATGAAATAGAAAAACTAACAAACGTTACACAAGTTATCAAAATGGTAGAATAATAAATTTCATTCGTTGGGGGAATGAACATGTTCAGAAGTGTAAAGGAGCTTGTCGAACTTGCTGAAAGTAATCAAGTAAAAATAGCAGAAGTAATGATACGGCAAGAAGTGGAAGTGACAGGTCTTACGAGGGAAGAGATCATCAAAAAAATGGACCAAAACCTCACTGTAATGGAACAAGCAGTTGAACGCGGCTTAAGGGGAGTGACATCATTTTCTGGGTTAACTGGAGGTGATGCAGTGCTTCTTCAAAATTATATTAAAAGCGGGAAAGCATTATCGGGTACGGTTTTATTAGATGCTGTTAGTAAAGCGGTTGCTACAAATGAAGTAAATGCTGCAATGGGGATGATTTGTGCCACCCCTACTGCAGGCTCGGCGGGTGTTGTTCCGGGAACATTATTTGCAGTAAAAGAAAAGCTGCAGCCGAACAGATATGAAATGATTGAATTCTTATTTACAGCTGCAGCATTTGGATTTGTCGTTGCCAACAATGCTTCGATTTCTGGTGCTGCTGGTGGCTGCCAGGCTGAAGTGGGTTCAGCAAGCGGTATGGCTGCTGCCGCTATTGTTGAGCTTGCAGGTGGAACTCCCGCACAAGCAGCGGAGGCAATGGCGATTACTTTAAAGAACATGCTTGGTTTAGTTTGTGATCCTGTAGCAGGCTTAGTAGAAGTTCCTTGTGTGAAACGAAACGCATTAGGGGCCTCGAATGCTATGACCGCAGCAGACATGGCACTAGCTGGAATAAAAAGTAAGATACCTTGTGATGAGATCATTAATGCAATGTATTTAATTGGGCAGTCAATGCCAAGCGCTCTAAGAGAAACGGCAGAAGGCGGATTAGCTGCAACTCCAACGGGAAGACGACTTGAAAGAGAGATCTTTCATCGCCAGAATTGAAGCCGCAATAAGATAAATACTCGCTTTTGTCATCAATTTATGGTACGATTTTCATGTTAGAGTGACTAATTATGGTATAGTTGGTAATACCTATTATATAGTGATCATAAAACAAATAGCGAGGAGAATGTACGATGGAAAAAATTGAAGTAGGCGAAATCTTTACAATTAGCGATGAAAATGATCAAGAAGAGGAAGTTGAAGTACTAGCAACAGTGGATATAGATGGTATTGAGTATATCGCTGTTTGTTTTGTTGAGGACGTACAGGAAGACAGTGAAGAAGATATCGATATTTTCTTTTTAAAGGTAGATGAAGATGGCGACTTGTCAGCCTTAGAAAGTGATGAGGAATTTGACAAGGTTTCCACCGCTTTTGAAGAGGTTTTTGAGGAAGAAGATCTTGAGGATTAATTAATATATCAATAAAGCGATGAGAGGGTTTCTGCAAAGGACCCTCTTTTTGTATGTTGTATATCTTATGGATACATATGCAAACACTGTAGCTCTAACTGGTAAAGAAAGACGTGAAATTTTAACAAAGGCTTTACAGTATTGAATCCAATTTTCACCAATTGTTAATAATTTCATGGGCTCAAAGTGGTATAATAAGCATATAAATAATAAAGAATACTAATTAATGGAAGAAGGTGGGCTAATGCTTACTACAAAAGAAAAGCTTTTAGCATTAATTGATGAAATTCCAGAAAGTGAGTTGGATAGAGTTCTAGATTTTGCTGAAAATCTAGTAAACCATCCTCATGATTATTGGAAAAATGGAAGTGAAAGCAGCCTAGACTTTTGGGACAATGCCATTGATAACGAAATATGGAATAGAATGTAAATTAATGAAAAATTCTCCATCTTTCTTTTCTACTACGAATTCTTACTAACTAGGTAGCAAATTTAAATTATTGCATAACATCTCCAAGAATTCGACAATCCAGTTAAAGTAGGGGGCTAATCACTATCTGATTAGCCTTTCTCTTTTATCACCTTACAACATTAAATTTTCTCACGCTTCCGTATAAAATTAAGTAATTGCCCAGAACCCTCTTTTACAAGTTCGTATGTAAGGTCGAAATTTCCTGTGAAATAAGGATCTGGAACATCAACAATAGACTCATCACCAACAAAGTCCATTAGCCTAGCAATATATGCAGTCGGATTTTTCCCTGCTATTACGCCAATATCATTAAGATTTTTTTCATCCATTGCGATCACATAATGAAAATGATTTAAATCTGAGCGGTTCAATTGACGGGCACGAATGAAACTGTAATCAATTTTATATTCTTCCAGCTTCATTTGGGTCCCTTTATGTGGTGGCTCCCCTACATGCCAATCACCTGTTCCAGCAGAATCAACTTCAATTTTTCCATCCAAACCTTCTTTTATTAATAAATCTCGCATGACCGCCTCAGCCATTGGAGATCGGCAAATATTACCAAGACAAACAAATAATACGCGAACCAAGGCAAAACATCCTTTCAATTTATCTTTAAAACATAAAACTTTAATGACTGTATTTAGATTCACTTAATTTTACACAAAAACAACGAGTAATTAAACTAAAACATTCATGTGCATAAAGCTATTTTCGTATGGAAAAAATCTAAAAGAGTATACAAGAAAGGAGCATTTAAATGACTAATCAAAACTTTCCGGTTGCAAATCTTAATGAAGATCAACTTCAAAAGGTTAAGAAATTAGAACAGGAGCTAAGTCAAGAGGCAAGCGATAACATCGTGTTGATTGCCTATGATGAGAAAAATTAATTAATTCAAAATGGTACGGATTATTAGACGGCCATATAACTTGGCTGTCTTTATTTATCGCTCTTTGTATTGTACTTTTAATATTTTGCTATGGTACAATATTTATGGTGAATACTCTGAATATTCCCATTACATATTGTTATCTATAGGGGGAGGGTTTTTCTTGGAAAAAGGATTTCGAGCATTTATTGTAAATAAAGAAGGGGAAGAGTTTAGTGCGGGCATTAAAGAAGTCCATTTAAATGATTTACCGGAAGGTGAGGTAACAATCCGGGTTGCTTATTCTAGTGTTAACTACAAAGATGGGTTGGCAAGTATTCCAAATGGAAAAATTGTAAGATCCTATCCATTCATACCAGGTATTGACCTTGCTGGAACAGTTGTAAATTCTAAGGATTCCAGATATCATGAGGGCGACGAGGTTATTGTTACAAGCTATGAGCTTGGAGTATCCCACTTTGGCGGCTTTAGTGAATATGCCAGGGTTCCTGCTGATTGGATCGTTCCACTTCCAGAAGGATTAACTTTAAAGGAAGCTATGATATATGGTACCGCTGGTTTTACAGCTGCGTTGTCTATTGATCGCTTAGAAAAAAATGGACTTCGTCCTGACTTAGGAGATGTCCTTGTAACAGGGGCAACTGGAGGAGTTGGCAGCATGGCTGTTGCGATGCTAGCTAATAAAGGCTATAATGTTGTAGCTAGTACCGGAAAAGAGTCAGAGCACAGCTTTTTACGTGACCTTGGAGCGAAAGAAGTTCTATCTCGAGAAGAGATTGTAGGCGACAAAATACCGGCGCTTGGAAAACAACGATGGGCAGCTGCCGTTGATCCGGTTGGTGGCAAAACGTTGGCGGCGATCGCTTCTCAATTAAACTATCAAGGTGCTGTTGCGGTCAGTGGTTTAACAGGCGGTGGTGAAGTACCAACAACCGTATACCCATACATTCTTCGAGGTGTAAGCATTCTTGGTGTTGATTCGGTATATTGTCCAATGGAGACCCGAAAAGAACTATGGAATCGCATGGCAACCGATTTAAAACCTGACTATTTATTAAATACGATTGGGCATGAAATTACTTTGGATGAATTACCTAAAGCATTATCGTCTATTTTAGAGGGAAAATCCAAGGGTAGAGTTGTTGTAAAATTATAAATCTATTAAATTAATTAACAAAGAGTAGACAACATTTCGTTGATCTGCTCTCTTTTTATATAAAAATGATTAAAAGGTCTAAGTCTCTCATTTTCTGCATACAATTCCCTGATAGAGTTAATAGGGGGATTGTACATGAAATCATTTATTGCATTAGTTGTTATCGTCTTTTTAACAACATTAACAGGAAGTTTTGTGTCCGCGAAAGAAACAATAACGTTGAATAATGGTTTATTAATAGAAGGAAGGGCAGTGGTACCGCTTCGCAGTATTTTTCAAACGATCGGGGCGGATGTGAAATGGGATAGTGTTGAACAAAAAGTGATTGCATCTAAGGATACAACTGTGGTAAATCTTCGTATAAACGAAGAGGAAGTATTAGTAAATGGAAAGCTTTATGATTTAGATGCTCCCATCCGGATGATTGAAGGACAAACTATGGTCCCTGTTAGATTGCTAGAAATTGCATTTGGAGCTGATATTAAATGGGATAGCAAAATAAATATGGTTACCATCAAACTGGCTGAAAAGGAAATTAATGTAGTGGTAAAGGAGTATACTGAAGAAATCTCAATAAAAATTAGTGCTGCCGGTGATTGATGGACAAATTTATTTTCTTGCTTCACCGAAAAGAGCACACCAAGCTGCCTTAGTTGAATTGTTTGGTATTTTTTACAATACCTTTAAAGGGAAAAAATGCAAACCGATGGTGGCACCTTTTTGATGATTTGGCGGTGGAGTTGAATGATATTTTTGAAAGATGAAAAATCGAATATAAATGCTAAATTTGGACCAGTCATAATGATTTGGTCTGTTTTATTATCCCTCAGTATTGATAATTTTGTGTATTATTATACTAGATTTATATGCTACATCAAAATTCGAAAAGGAGAATAGGCAATATTATGACAAAAATAAAAATTACTGATTTAAAGAAAAAGCTGAAAGAATTTGATCAAAAAGAACTTATCCAATTGGTAACGGAATTATACAAACTTAACAAAGATGTGCAAGACTTTCTTTCTAGTAAGTTTATCGGGGAAAAAGCGGTAGAAGCCTTATTTGAAAGTGCGAAGAAAAAAGTTAATGATGAATTTCTACCCGATAAAGGCTTTGGTAAAATGAGATTAGGTGAAGCTAGGGATGCAATCACTAATTTCAAAAAAATCACAGGCGATCAATTAAGAACACTAGATTTAATGTTATTTTATGTTGAGGTTGGAACGGAATTTACAAATACATACGGTGACATTGATGGAAGATTTTACGACAGTATGATTTCGATGTACAACAAAGTGATCAGCGAATGTGCCAAAGATGAAAAGCTATTTAAGATTTTTCATGATCGCCTTTCTTCGGTGATTGAAGATTCAAGTGGTATCGGTTGAGGATATCACGATGCATTATGGGATCTTTATTTATCTTTAGAATGGGTAGCAGATGAAGAATGAGAGATAGTGGAATAAGGGGAGAATTCAACCCTAAAACTGATTCTGATTACCTTTTTGAGAAAGGACTTTTATCATTTTTAAAGAAATACTTCGGAATTGGTGGGTGTAAAACATGAAAAAAGCAGTCAAACTGGAAGATATAATTGAATGGTGTAAGGATAACGGGATTGACTATATTTAGTTTTAACTTCATTCAGCAGAAGTCTCCCACTTTCATAAGTGGCGAGATGAATGCGAATGGGCGCAAATACGCCAAGGCACATTTGATAATAATATTTTAAGTCCACGAGTCATTGAGTGACTCCAATGGCTCGTTTTGTAATAATGCATTCAATCTATAAATTTCCACTACTACTAGCGTTTGTTAAATACATCATCGATTCCACCTTTCGTTTTACTGGTAGCATACATACAAACAGCCTCGGCGGAAACAGTTGTAATTTGGACACCCCTTTGTTTAGCCTGCTCCGATAATTCATCCGAAAAATCGTTTTTCACCATGATATAACTTCCATTTACTCCAACCTGTTTTTTAAAAAAGACCTTTTTGCGATATTTTAAGATTGTTAAAGGCATTTCTCCGAAAACGCGCACCTCACCAGAAGTTTGTTTATAAAAGTCTGCTATTATCTTTAAAAGGGTTATTTTACCAACACCATTTCGTCCTATTAAACCTGTAATTGTATTCTTCTTTGTTAGTTGATCACATTCAAACCCATTAAACATGTTGGAGCAGAGGTCCACTATAAGAAGCGGGATGAAGTAACATAATTGGGTCCAAGAGTCTGATTGACTCATCTGTTGATACTGTATATAATGTTCATATACAGTAGTGACGATATAAACAATAAGAGGGATGCCAGTTGTGAATATAATCATATCAAATTCTTCAGACGAACCAATCTACATGCAAATTGTAGAACAAATTAAAGAGCAAATTGTAAGAGGGGAGCTAGCCGAGTCACAGCCACTCCCATCTATTAGAAATTTAGCTAAGGAGCTAAAAATCAGTGTTATTACAACAAAAAGAGCATATGACGAACTTGAAAGAGACGGCTATATCGTGACCGTCGCCGGAAAAGGTTCATATGTAGCGGAAATGAACAAAGAAATGTTAAGGGAAACAAAGATTAAAATGGTAGAAGACAAAATGAACGAGGCCGTTATGACCGCAAAGCTCGTTGGTCTTACGATAGAGGAACTTGAAGAAATGCTTAAGCTGATTTACGAAGGGTGATAAAAAATGAGTAGCATTTTAGAAATTGCAAATGTATCAAAAAAATATAAAGGGTTTGAATTGAAGGATATCAATATAACGCTTGAAAGAGGCTATATTATGGGTTTTATTGGTCCAAATGGAGCAGGTAAAAGCTCGACCATTAAGCTAATAATGAATCTTATTAAAAAAGACAGTGGAGAGATTAATGTATTTGGGTTAGACAATATAAAAAATGAAATTGAGATCAAAGAAAAAATTGGGTTTGTGTATGACGAAAATTATTATTATGAAGAACTAACTATTCAAGAAATGAAAAACTTAATAAGGCCATTTTATAGTCTCTGGGACGAAGCGGCGTTCACCAAATATGTAAAAGATTTTAATCTACCTCTAAAAAAGAAAATTAAGCAATTATCAAAAGGGATGAAAATGAAATTTTCATTGGCTATTGCCCTTTCTCATCACGCTGAGCTGCTTATCATGGATGAACCAACTTCTGGTCTTGACCCGCTTGTAAGGAGTGAACTATTAGAAATTCTCCAGTCGTTAATACAAGATGAAAACAAATCTGTCTTTTTTTCAACCCATATTACATCGGATTTAGACAAAATTGCTGATTACATCACGTTAATTAATAATGGGGAAATCGTTTTAAGCAAAACAAAGGACGAACTCATT
This sequence comes from Schinkia azotoformans, assembly GCF_035811335.1. Taxonomy (NCBI): domain Bacteria; kingdom Bacillati; phylum Bacillota; class Bacilli; order Caryophanales; family Bacillaceae; genus Schinkia; species Schinkia azotoformans. The sequence goes on along the minus strand of NZ_JARSMD010000021.1, from coordinate 44,908 downwards.
GACAAATATTGCATTGTAAAGGGACGGAAGGACACACTAGCTGCCAACATCGAAGAACCTTTAATAGGACTTAAAGTAAATGAATATGGTTTTGAAGCATTGTCAAAAAACAAAAAAGAGATCCGAAAGATATTGGGAGATTCTGTCCTATATGAGAAGCCAACCATCGAGGATATTCTGGTATTTTCAACGAGAAGGAGTGATCACATTGTATCATCTTATTAAAAAAGATATTTTAATCCAAAAGAGAAATCTGTTAATGGCATGTATACTAATCGCATTTTTTATTTTTACTCTTTCCAATATTGGTATGGCCGGTTTATCAATAAGTATTTTAGCCGTGAGTTATACATTGGCTCTTGGTGTCAGTCAAATTGAAGATAAAAATAAAAGTGATTTGATGCTTGTTAGTTTGCCAATCAAAAAAAGTAAAATTGTACTGTCTAAATATATCTCTGTTTATGTATTTGTTCTTTATGCAATTCTAGTTAACTATATTTTTTCTTTTATAATCAAAATTTTTGAATTACCAATAAAATTCGAATGGTTTACAGTAGATGGAATTTTAGGAGCGATTATTTCAGTTACAATCTTCACGTCAATCTCTTTACCATTAATATTTAAATGGGGATATACTAAAGCGAAATTGCCAAATTATATAATTTTCTTTTTATTTGTAATCGGTGCTACGTCGGTTATTAGTAATTTGGATTACTATTCAACAACGAGGATTTTCGAGTTCTTTGGCCAACTCTCAAATTCAGAAATGATAGTATTAATTTTGATCCCATTAGTGTTGATTGTTACGATTTCATATCTACTTTCTCTTGTTTTTTACCGTAAACGGGAGTTTTGAAAATAAATATTTACGAACGGCCGCATCCATGCCAGTAGTTGATTCTACCTTAAATAAAGGTAGTGAGGCATTGGGGCGGCCTTTTTCTATTTTTCATCTTCATTCAATCACATGTAAATGCTAATAATGGTTAAATTAATTAATACTACGCTGCTACAGAAAAATGGGGACAAAAAACTAGATATGGAGGGAGGAAAGTGAAAAAATATATCTGGATTTTGTTTATTATTTGTCTATTTCTAATTGTTTGGGAGCAAGCTAAAGGTGCAAACGGAACTACTGTGAAAGATACGATCGAAAAGAAAGCGTTTATAGAACACCGTCTTATCGCTCATGCAATGGGTGGGATTGATGGAAAAACCTATACAAATAGTAAAGAAGCAATGGAGCTCAATTACAACAGAGGGGTAAGAGCGTTTGAATCTGATCTGATCTTTACAAAAGATGATGTATTGGTTGCGCGACATTACTGGGAGGAAAGGACGGCAAAACAATTAGAACAAAGGATCCCAACCGGAAAGGTAAATGAAGCTTTATCATTGGAAGAGTTTAAAGGATACTCTATTAACAAGAGATATACTCCACAAACGTTCGAAGAAATCGCAATGTTTATGAAAGGACATCCTGACATGTACCTAATAACCGATACAAAAGATACAGATCTTGAAAAAGTAAAAAAAACCTTTAAAGAAATTGTTCATGTTGCAAATGAAGTAGAACCTAAAATATTGAATCAAATTATTCCCCAAATATACACGAAAGAGATGCTTACAGCTATAGAAGAAATTTATCCTTTCGAAACCATCATCTACACCCTTTATTTGCAACAAGAAATAATCGAAGAAGATTTAATGAAGTTTGTATCAGAGAGAAATGTGGATATTGTTGTTGTAGATACCTGGAGGTTTAATGTGTATTTTGCAAATGGATTTGCCGAAAAATTAAAGGAAAAAGGAATTTATACATTTGTTCATCCTGTGGAAACCAAAGAAGAAGTAGATTCATTCTTAAGTAAGTCGGCACATGGTGTTTTTTCATCTACACTCCTGCCTAAGGATTTGAACGACTTGGATACGGGGAAAGGGAAGTGAATGATTAATGAAAGGAATTAGTTTGTTACTAACCATTTTTACTGTCTGGATCCTATCTTTTTCAATTGTTTCAGCAGAATCAGATGATGTCTTAAAGGCTGCGTTTATTAAAGACAATGATCTGTGGATTAAAGTTGATAATCATGAACAAAGGATTACCAACGATGAGTTCATCAGATTTCCAAAATGGTCTTTTGATGGGAATTGGGTTGCTTATATAAAAGGTGATAAAGAAAACGAATATTCAATACATCAAGGAGATCTTTGGCATATCATGTAAAAACACAAAGGAAATATAAAGTTTTTTCTAATGTTAGTACGAATTTTAACTGGTCACCAAATCAAAATACCCTTGGGTTTCAATCAGATGATGTTCTAACAATGGTTAATGTTCATGTATTACACAAACCACAACAGATTACTTCTGGAATAATCAATTTCTCGTGGCTGCCAGATGGAAGCGGCTTTTTAACTTCTTCAAAAGCGGGCAAAGATGTTTTTTCGGACATTATACTGTCAAAGATTTTTCTTAAAAACAACAATACTTACGAGTCCCACCATTTTTATACCGTACCTGTAGGTAAGGATGATTATTTCTATGGTACAAGTCAATTTAAGTGGTCACATGATCATCGGTGGATTGCATTTCAATTAGTTCCGACAGCATCAATGTCGGCCGATAGTAATACGATTAGTGTTATTTCTAATGATAGCCGGATTTTTCATAAAATTGATGAAATGCTAAATTACGAAGAATGGTTTCAATGGGCACCAAGCAATAATTCTTTAGCATTTATAAGAGGAAATAATCGACTTTCAACAATAAATAAGAAATTAACAATTAAGGACATGCCTAAAAATAAAATATCCATGTACACACCATCTAGCTTTGTTGATCGACATTTTTCATGGATCTCCAATAATAAACTTCTCGTATCACGCTCAGTTGAAAGTGATTTGATTAATGTTGCTGAAAGACCGCTTCCCAGCATCTATTTAATTGACCTTCAAACTGGAAAAGAAAAAAAAATAACTTCACCATCTGAAAATGAGGGGGATTTTTATCCTATAATTATTAATAATGGAAAAAGCTTTATTTGGATAAGAACGGATAGAGAAAAAGTTGCTGTATATATTGGAGACATAGGTAATGGAAAGCAAAAAAGATGGATTGAAAACATTGATTTGGGAGCATGGTATTATGGACACTGGAGTTGGGATGAAGTTTTTGATATTTATCTACCCAATAGAAAAGACTAAACTTACAAAACGAGTGTATAAACGTCACAGTCTAACACTCGTTTTTTTTATAACCTTTTAAAAATTCAAAATACAGTTATAATTATCTTTAAAGAATGAATTTTTAATCTAGTAGAGGTGATTTTAGTGGAATTTTTCAAAGAATTACAGCAAATCTTTCCTAAAGATCGTGTTACAACGAATGAAACTATATTAGAGCATCACAGTGTAGATGAATCTCATCATACAGCATCAAGACCAGATGTTGTCGTTTTTCCAATCAATAGAGAAGAAGTCAGCGAGATTATGAAAATAGCAAATAAATATGTAGCCCCAGTTATTCCCTTTGGTCTTGGTTCAAGCCTCGAAGGGCACGTAATTCCATATCATAGCGGCATCTCCGTTGACTTTTCATTAATGAATCAAGTCATAGAGGTGCATGAGAAGGATCTTCTTGTAAAAGTTCAGCCCGGTGTAACAAGAACACAACTAAATAAAGAATTAAAGAAATACGGTTTATTTTTCCCTGTTGATCCTGGAGCAGATGCAACGATTGGTGGTATGGCTGCTACGAATGCAAGTGGAACGACCTCTGTACGTTATGGAACTATGAAAGATCAGGTCCGGGATTTGGAGGTTGTAACTGCAGATGGAACAATCCTACATACTGGTAATCTAGCAGCAAAGTCTTCGTCTGGGTATAACTTAAACTCGTTATTCGTGGGTTCAGAAGGCACGTTAGGCCTTTTTACCGAAATTACGTTAAAGGTATATGGAATTCCTGAATGTACAATGGCTGCGAGAGCCGTATTTCCAAGCACAGAGGATGCGGTAAATGCTGTAGTGTCAGTCCTTCAGGCTGGGATTCCGATTGCTCGTTCTGAACTTGTTGATGCAAGGTCAATCGAACAAGTAAATCAATATAATGGAACATCGTACAAGATTGCTCCGACGATTTTTCTTGAGTTTCATGGAAATGAAGCCGGGCTCAACCAAGATGTCGGGTTTACGAAGGAGCTTTTTAGTGATCACGACTGTCAGGAATTTATATTTGAGACTGATTCGAAGGCGGTTCACCAACTTTGGGAAGCACGGCATAATCTAGCCTATGCATTCATCCATGGTACACCAGGAAAAAAATGATGACAACAGATGTAGTTGTTCCAATTTCTGAGTTAGCTGGTGCGATTTATGATGCCAGACTAAAATTAAATGAATTAGGAATTGATGGGGCATTATTAGGGCATGTTGGAGATGGAAATTATCATGCAATCCTGATGATTGATAAAAATAATCCAAGTGAAGTCGAAATTGCGGATCATTTTAATAAACATATTGTAGAATATGCGCTTGCGTGTGGTGGAACTTGTACTGGTGAGCATGGTGTTGGAATTGGGAAAAAGAAATATCAAAAACTTGAACACGGTGAAGCCTTTGATTTAATGTTGTTAATAAAAAAAACAATGGATCCAAAATGTTTATTAAACCCGGACAAGATTTTTGATAAGTATTAAAATACGACTTTTAACAGCAGCGCACAGAAATGGTGTCGCTGCTGTTTATATATAAATGAAAATTATGAAAAGGGGGAGATTAATATTAAAGGTATCACGATCAGTTGAAAGTGACTTGAAAGATTTTTCAGAAAGGCCACTTCCTGGCATCCATCAAATTAATCTTCAAACTGGGAAGGGAAGCAAATTAACCTTTCCATATGTAAAAGAAAGGGATTTCTATCCTAAAAGTATTAATAATAATGGTAAAAGCTTAATTTGGATAAGAACGGATAGAGAGAAGGCAGGGGTTTGGATTGAAAATATAGAGAATATGAGGAAAAAAAGATGGATTGAAGAAATTGATTTAGGAACATGGTATTACGGACACTGGAGTCGGGAGGATGTTTTTAGTTTATATCAACCTTATTTAAAATTTAAATAACCGTGTTCTCTAATTTTTGCTATAATTAAGCTAATCAATCTTAAATCATTTTAGTAGAAAGGTGGGAATTTTATGGATGAACTGAGACTACTAGAACTTATGCGTACAGCCCTGAAAGAAGAATTGCAACCTATCGAAAAAAGATTGGATGCGATTGAACAAAGATTAGATGCAAATGATCAAAGGTTTGACGCAATTGATAAGCGACTGGATGGAATTGATGAGAGATTAGATGGCATTGATGAAAGATTTGATGGTATTGATAAGCGATTTGATACAATTGATGAAAGATTTGATGGCATTGATGAAAGATTTGATGGAATCGAAAAGCGCTTGGATGCGGTTGAGTTACGTCAAGATGGTATTAGACAGGATATATCGGCAATTCGCTACAATCAAGAAGCAACTAATGCAACGTTAAAAGCCTTAACTGAAGATGTAAACTACATCAAAGGTGATCTAACTCAACTCAAAGAAGGCCAAGCTCGGCATGAAAAAATACTGGAAACACTTGCTTTACGTTCGATTGAAACAGAATCAGAAATTCGCGAGCTAAAAAGAATTAAATAGTGTCAATACATTTTCCAGTCGCACCTTGCGGCTTTTTATTTTTCCTATAGTTTTAGCTATTTTTACGAAATATATGGACTGTAGCCTGAATTTTGCAGTTAATATGAATAGAAAACAGCCATGAACCCTTATGAATACTGGGTTTGTGGCCGTTTTTTTTTTTTGCAAAAAATCATAGCAAAAGGTCCTCTATTTCCGTAATAAGGTGTAAGAGTTATCGTGATTTTCGATAGAGATCGGTAATCCATAATTTTGTAAGAACAGGCCAGTCACTGTTTAAAATCGTCAAGATACCACCGGAATAATGTTTCCGCAGTTGGTCCATAACAAACTGCTGCTACTCATCATGTGGAATAAAAGTTGGTTTCAAAATCAACACCTCAATCATGGTTAGTAGAGATTTTTTCAATCCCTTCACCGGCGATTATTGTGGTGTTTTTAAAAAGTCAAGTATTTTCGGCAATTTAAGCAAATAAATTTCAACGTAGAATTTCCAATTCTACATTTGTAAAATGAAAAATCCCCCTACAAAAAGTAGGAGGAATCAAATATAAATGGTTCAAGAAAATCCTTGAACCATATGACTCGGCGAATGCCGAGAGTCTATGATATTGTATAGGAGGCACCTTATGGAAAAGAGGAATCAGCCAATTGAGAAGCACTGACTCATGGGTTGTTAGAGCAACTTAAATTAAAATCCTACGGCAAGGATACATTGAATAATTGCTGACGAATATTAAAAAACCTCTGTATATGCAGCAGAATGAAATATCTGCATATTCTTCCGAAATCAGGAATGCCTTTATCAAGGATTACAATGGTAAAATCAAAGAGAGAGTGAAAGGGGACTGAATGTTTTTATTACAACAGGTATATTTATTATTATTGGCTCTCTAGAATAATTGGTTGTTTTTATTCTGTTCTAATTTTACAAGAAGGGATGAAAGATGAACATTTTTAGTTTTTTCAAGAAGTGGAGTAGAGAAGGTAAGCTAGGCCATCATGTGAATCATTCTGAGATATCAAAAAACCTTAGTACAAATACAGAGAGCCCATATGAGAAAATATGTAAAGAATATTCTGATGCAATTAAACTTGACCCACAAAATGCAAATTTATATGTAGAGCGGAGTAAAACATATACGTTGCTGAAAAAATATGATTTAGCAATTCAAGATCTTGAATTCGCTTTTCAGTTAGAGCCGCAAAGGCATTTCTTTTTTTATTTCCTACGGCATCAAATATTTTTGGAATTAGGTAATTTAGAGAAATCATTAGAGGATATAAAGAAGGCTGTTAACTTAGCACCTCCAAAATATATGTATCATAAATATTTAGCTAAGGTTTATGAGGAATTAGGGCAGAGAGAAAACTCCATATTGGTTCTAAAGCAAGAAATTGAAGAAAATCCAAAAACCAGACAAGCTTATTGGGACAATGCGGAATTTTATGAAAGAATTTGGCGGCTTAAAGAGGCACTTGAATACATCACTTTAGCCATTGAAGTAGAACCGGCAAAGCTCTATCTCTATCATCGGAGAGCAAGAATTTATACAAAAATGGGGCAGTTTGAAAATGCACTAATGGATTGCAATGTCTGCATTAAAATTGAGCCTAAAGAGTGGACTCATTACCAGGTACGCTCAGAAGTATATAAAGCAAAGGGAGATACTCAATCAGCAGAGGCAGACCATTACACGAGTTTGGAGTTGAATCCTTGTATAAATCGGTAACTTTTAAGGGATTTAGCGATTAAATCTTCTTCAACTGACAGGAAACCGACTTTTTTATGTCGAAACTTGCTTAGCGTACAAAATTTAAAGGTATTGAGACACTTAATGATTTAAGAATATGTTTAATGGGATATGATGAAAATTGTGAATTTCCTTTAAGCAGTAATTGGCCTTTTACTAAATATTTTTTTCTTGATTCATTTATTAGGGGATATAGATTACATCATTCTGCAGAAGAATTATTTGAGGTTTTTCTCGACTTACGAAGGAAATTTGGACTACCTCATAAAGTCGAAATTCCGATGCAGTATATAACGTTAACCATAGAATATGCTTTAAGAAAATTTGGAAATGATGGACTTAATTTACCATCTATCGAAAAAACTCACTGGGAAGAGGCAATTAACAATTCTGGATATATTCAAGCGGATGGGGATATTAGTTTCTATTTTCAAAAAGATCGTTATAATTACATGAAAAATATTCTAAACGAAATAAATGAGAAATATATCTGTCCATACAAAAGATCAACTAAGTATCCTCGTTATAGATCACCAATGCAAATAGCTATAGACAGAATGGAAAACAGATTTAAATTAAATTATTGTTATTTTTTTATATATAAATCTTTTAATTAGTTAATATATTGGAATGTAATAAAATAGCCAGTTATTGTTAGATGATTTTGCTAAAAAATGGAGGAACTAATAATGGAAATTGATTGGGATGAGGTTAATAAAATTATTGAGGAGAGGTCAAGTAAAAATTCTTATATAATAAAACCCAACGAAATGTCCTCTGAGGATTTAAGGAAAATTAGTTTTTTGATTAAGGAAGTTAACCGTTTTCCTGATAATCAGAAAACAGTAGGTGAGTCAGGAGCTCTTTTTATGAAACATCTTTGTGAGAAATATAGTAAGTTATCTCCTAAAAGTATTGACCGTTTAGTTCATACATTCTGCTTCATGAATAGATAATGCATAATTAGAAGTAGAATGAACTGATAAACAACAACTTCCTTGTGGTAAAATAAGTAAGAAGGGGAAGTGCAGATTTTATGGATAGTTATATATAGACATCCGTGGCGGATTAATAGTTTTAAAAATAAAGTGTTAGAGACAGCACAATAATACAGCGGCAGTCTAATACTTTATTTTCACAAATGTTTTACTAATAGAAGCTCTTTGAAAGCAATAGAAAGAAAAGAGATGTACAAAGATTCTTGTCTTTTTTGTACAAAGTTTTTTGTCTCGAATGAGCAGAAATAGCTTTGTACATATTTTCTTGTCCTTTTTGTACATAATTTTTTGTCTTTGGACAATTGGGGAGGGCTAAAATGTGTACTCTTTATTTATTTTTATATTATTACGTAAAATATAAATTTGACGTAATAAACTATATACAAAAACCCACTCCTTCCATTATAATGTATTTGAGGTGATTTTTGTGGCAAATCCTAATCAGCAGCGTTTTTATAAAAATTTAGAAATTATTTTAGCTGAACTCCCTTGGTATGTCGAAGAATTTATCGATAATAAACGACGAACTTTGTCTCCAGCATCCTTATTAAATTATTGTCATGATTTTAAAATCTTTTTTAACTGGATCCTTACTGAAGGTTTTCATCCTGGACCACTTAAGGATATTCCCTTATCTATTCTTGAAAAATTAACAAGACAGCAAATTGAAACCTTCCTTAGCTTTTTAAAGCATCAACTAAATAATAAAGATTTGACGGTTAATCGTAAGTTATCCGCCCTCAAGTCATTATATAATTACCTGCAAAATATTGCTGAGACTGATGAACTTGAACCTTACATACACCGGAATGTTATGGCCAAAATTGAATTTAATCAAGTTTCCGAAGATCCTGAAACAACTGCTAATCGTATGGAAGGAAAAATTCTTATGGGCGATGAATATGAGCAATTTCGTGCCTTTGTTGCTGAGGGTTATGCTGAAATTTTTAAAGAAGATAAGAAAAAATTAAATTTTTATCAGTTTAATCGTGAACGTGATACAGCGATAGTATCATTGTTTCTAGGATCAGGGCTGCGTCTTTCTGAATTAGTGGGGCTTGATTTAGGAGATATCGATTTTAATAAATTTAACGCACGGGTTATACGAAAAGGTAATAAAGAACAATATGTTTATTTTAGTGAACAGGCAATGCTAGATTTACAGGATTATATTCGGATTAGAATCGAACGATATAAGATTGATAAAACGAATAAAGCCCTCTTCCTTTCTGCTCCCATGGGTCCCAAAGGAACATCAAGGCGACTTACACCACGGGCGGTAGAAAAACTTGTTGAAAAATATGCAATCGCATACGGGAAACCTTCTCTATCCGTTCATAAGCTGCGTCATTCTTTTGCAACCAGATATCATGCTGAGATCAACGATGTGCCTAAGTTAAGGCGTCAGCTCGGCCATTCATCAATCCAAACAACGATGATTTATACGCACATTCAAAATGATGATCTGAAAAAAGCGATCAATCAACTAAATATGATGGATAAGTTGAAGGAAACAGATAACTAGTTGGCAAGGTTGTGTGTTTATTTTACTGTAAAAAACATAGGGGTGCGCCAGTGTTGATTGCTGGTGTACCCCTCTTACTAATTAATAATTCATTATTTATTTTGAAAAAAACTATCAACAAAAGCTTGGAAAATTTCAATCGATTGAAAGCTAAATAATGACAATGCAGTTAACGAGAAAAAACCAATGACGATAAAACGAAAGAATAACATCATGGAAAGGACCTCCTTTTTTATATTCTTATTAAACATTATTGAAATGATAAGAACCTTAAAAAAAGATTAGATTTTCATGAGAAAATTACAATTGGAAAACATAGTGACACCATTGTGCCTTGGCCCAGCTCACTTTTGACAGTGATAGTACCATCAAGGTTTTCAACAATCTCCTTTGCAATTGAAAGTCCTAGCCCATTTCCACCATTGGCACGACTTCTAGCCTTATCTACGCGATAAAAACGGTCAAATATATGCGGTAAATCTTCATTTGGTATTCCTTCCCCGTAGTCAATAACATGTATCAACAATTGTTGATTTTGGATTTCTGTTACTATCTTGATCTCTTCTACTGCTTTTGAATATTTAATAGCATTATCTGTAATTATGACTATCAATTGTTCAAACTGTCGTCGCACTCCGAATAACCTGATATCTGATCCTTCGGTAAAGTTTTTAGTGAATGTAAAATTAGGATAAATAATGTTAATGCTTTTAATGACATTTTCAATAATGAGAATGGGATCGAATATCTCCTTTGAAGCTCTAGTTGATTCGATCCGTGTTAAATCTAATAAATCAGTAACTAAATCTTTAAGTCGCTTTACCTCATACAATGAAGCAGCAATTGATTCTTCAAGAATTTCGTGATCCTTTTTACCCCACCGCTTAAGCATTGATAAATGACCTTCAAGTATAGAAATCGGTGTTCGAAGTTCGTGGGAAGCATCCTCTACAAATCTTTTTTGCTTATTAAAAGAAATCTCAAGGTCGTCCATCATCCCATTGAAAATATGTGATAACTCCGCTATTTCATCCTTTGAATGAAGTTCAGGTACACGCTCTTTTAATCCCTTGGCTTTAATTTTTTGTATGGTCAAACTCAAAGCTTTGACTGGCTTTAGAATTTGATTGGCAATTAATATTCCACCAGCACTACTTAATAAAATAGCCCCTAAAACAGCAATAATCATCATAATCGACATGTACTTAAATAATCGTGTGTAATTCTCCAATCTTCTAATCAATTCTACAGTACCTTTAAAACTACTGTCTGCGATGTCAGCCTTATAGATAAGGTAATGGTCTGACTTATCCTTAACAGAAGTGATTTGATTAGGATTAGAGATATGAGGTAAATCATCGGTCGAAAGATCATTTGAGAGGCTTACTATAATTTTTCCGTCTTTATCCTCAATTTGAATAAACTCGTTTTTTTCAATAATATTCTCCAAAAAATGCTTGCTATTGATGATTCCCTTTTCAGTTATTGCTTTATTCTCTGATAAATAGGCCTGAACTTCCCGCATCTTTTCAGAAATGATTGTTTTTTCGTAATGCATGATCCAATTTTTTACAAAAAAGTATTGAAAAACAGCGAAAAATGAAAATAGAAAAAAGAGTATGACCGTAGTCCAAATTGTAATTCTCCATTTGATAGGAAACCTAGAAAGAAGCGTTTTCATGACCGAATCATGTAACCAGCACCACGTACAGTTTGGATTATACTTTCTTCATTTTTATTATCAATTTTATTTCGTAAGTAGCGAATATAAACATCAACTACATTTGTCTCAGCAAACGATTCATAACCCCATACTTTCTCGAGTAGGACATCTCTAGTCAACACACGATTGATATTTTGAAATAATATAAGTAATAGATCATACTCTCTTTTTGTTAATTCAATTGTTTGATCACCGCGCTTAACAGCCCGTGCATCTGTATCAATCTCGATACCTTTAAATTTCAATATGATAGGCGTCCGAACTTCACGGACTGCTCGTCTACCTACGGCACGTATTCTGGCAAGCAATTCTTCAATCGCAAACGGCTTTGCTATATAATCATCTGCTCCACTATCCAGTCCTGATACACGATCTAAAACATTATCACGGGCGGTTAACATAATAATCGGGGTCATTTTAACTGCCCTTATTCGCCTACATACTTCTATACCATTTAAAGAAGGTAGCATTAAATCCAATAAAATGACATCAAAATCATGATTTAGTGCTAGCTCTAGTCCTGTTCTTCCATCATAGGCTGTTTGACACGAATATCCTTCATGCTTTAGCTCCAACTCGATAAAGCGGGACATATTCTTTTCGTCCTCAATGATTAAAATATTCATGGTACCCCTCATTTTCTATTGATAGGTGGAAATGTTTCTATAAACAAATTTATTATTTCAATAGAAATCTTAGAAGATAAACTAATAATTAAAATCCAACATTCATTACATCTGGGTTTGAACCAACCCGCTCATCTTTATTTAAACCATCCATTCTCTCCATATCCTCCGGTGATAATTCAAAATTGAATATGTTAGCATTTTCAATGATCCGTTGCTCTTTAATTGACTTTGGAATCGTTACAACTTTATTTTGTAAATCCCAACGTAGGATGACTTGGGCAGGCGACTTTTGATATTTTTCTGCGATTTCGTTAATGGTCGGCTCACTTAATAATTGCCCTTGCTTTAATGGTGACCATGCTTCCAATTGAATCCCTTCTCCTTGACAAAAAGCATGCAACTCTTTTTGCGCTAAATGGGGATGATACTCGACTTGATTGACCATTGGCTTGATCTCAGCTTCACTTATTAAATCCTGCAAATGGTGTATATGGAAGTTGCTGACTCCGATTGCTCGAACTCGTCCGTCTTTATACAATTTTTCAAGTGCTCTCCAAGTTTCTTTATACGTTTTATTTTGTCCAGGCCAGTGGATTAAATATAAATCTAAATAATTGAGACCAAGCTTGTTTAAGCTTGTTTCAAATGCTTGAAGGGCCGCATCATACCCATGGTCTGAATTCCAAACCTTAGACGTTATAAATAAATCTTCTCTTGGGACACCGGACTCCTTTATTGCCTGCCCTACGCCTTCTTCATTTTGGTAAATAGCTGCCGTATCAATGCTTTTATAACCATGTTTAATGGCAGACTTCACTGCGTCAATAACCTCTGAACCCTCTTTAACTTTAAAAACACCCAACCCAAACCAAGGCATCTTTACACCATTATGTAAAGTTGTTGTATCTTGTAAGCTTTTTAGCATATTATCCATATATCTCATCCTTTCTAATCCGTAATTTTCCTTTATTATGATACACGAGATTTTTCTTTTTTACACCTAAATTGCTTTATTAGTCAATGACCTGTATCTTTATATAGCATAAAAAACCAAAAACTTTATATTTTCTTTCATTTTCCCTTCCTATCCCTAACTCTGTATTGTAATATAGAAGTATGTTTATGAATATTCTGATAATAAATGCTACTTATAATTTAGGAGGTCTTTGAATGTCCAACAATGCTGTGTGGTTCCCTGACAACGCTTATATTGAATCAACTAGACTTTTTCAATGGATGAAACAATTAGGCTTTGATGATTATGATGCATTTTACGAAAAATCAATTCAAGATATTGAATGGTTTTGGGACGAGGCGGTAAAAACATTGGGAATTGAATGGTATCAACCATACTCCAACACTTTAAATCTATCAGACGGAATCAAGTGGCCGAAATGGTTTGGTGGCGGCAAGTCTAATGTTGTTTACAATGCAGTTGAAAAATGGGCCGAATCAGAAAAAACAAGAGATCAAATTGCTCTCATTTGGGAAAGTGATGATGGTGAGGTCATCCGCTATAGTTTTGGACAACTAAACGAAGAAATCGTAAAAGCTGCAAAAGGTTTACTTGTGGAGGGAATCCAAAAGGGAGATGTTATTTCGATTTATATGCCAATGATTCCCGAAACAGTCATTGCAATGATGGCTATTGCCAAAATTGGCGCAATCTTTTCCCCTGCTTTTTCCGGTTATGGAGCGGATGCAGTTGCAACTAGGATTAATGCTGCTAATGCAAAAATGTTAATTACAGCTGACGGGTTCCTTCGTCGAGGAAAACAGGTTTCAATGAAAAATGAAGCAGACCGGGCAGTCGGTCTGTCGCCTTCGATTGAAAAGGTTATTGTTGTGAAGCGATTGAATAATGAGATACCATGGCAAGCTGGTCGTGACCTCTCATGGGAGGAACTTATCAAGAAAGGGCAAAACAAAAATGGAGTGAAAACTTTGGAGTTAGAAAGTGACGAACCACTTATGTTGCTTTACACTTCTGGTACAACCGGAAAACCAAAAGGTGCTGTTCACACACATACAGGGTTCCCATTAAAAGCTGCCTTTGACGCGGGACTAGCAATGGATGTGAAACAAGGAGATACCCTTTTCTGGTACACAGATATGGGGTGGATGATGGGCCCATTCCTTGTATATGGCGGATTAATAAATGGAGCTAGCATTCTATTATTTGAAGGAACCCCCGATTTTCCAAATCCTGATCGAATTTGGGAAGTAACAAGTAAGCATGGAGCAACACATTTGGGTATTTCCCCTACCCTTATCCGTTCATTAATGAAACACGGCGAAGAATGGGCTCATAAACATGATCTTTCAAAACTCCATGCTATAGGTTCAACTGGTGAACCATGGAACCCGGAACCATGGCTGTGGTTATTTGAAAAGGTTGGAATGAAACGAATTCCAATTATCAATTATTCCGGAGGTACGGAAATTTCTGGAGGTATTCTTGGGAATGTTCTCGTAAAACCAATTGGTCCAATTACGTTCAACTCTCCTATTCCTGGAATGGAAGTACATGTTTACGATGAAAATGGCAATCCTGTTATAGGTGAAGTTGGCGAACTTGTTATTTCAAAGCCATGGGTTGGGATGACAAATGGTTTTTGGAATGAGCCTGAGCGGTACGAGAAATCCTATTGGGATCGTTGGCCAAATACGTGGGTCCATGGTGACTGGGTCATAAAAGATGATGATGGATTTTATACGATTACGGGGCGTTCAGATGATATTCTGAACGTTGCAGGAAAACGGTTGGGTCCTGCAGAGCTAGAATCAATTTTAGTTGAACATCCTGATGTAGTTGAAGCCGGTACAATCGGTGTTCCTGATGATGTTAAAGGTGAAGTTGCCATTTGTTTTGCCGTACTAAAAGGAGAAGATTTAGATACTGTTAAAATTAAGAACGAAGCCATGGAATTAGTCGCCGAAAAGATCGGAAAAGCTTTAAAACCAAAAGAAATTTTCTTTGTTCATGATTTACCAAAAACACGAAATGCCAAGGTCATGCGTCGTGCCATCAAAGCCGGATTTTTAAACAAAGATGCCGGCGATCTTTCATCACTTGAAAATCCGCATACTGTTGAGGCAATCCGAGAATTGGGAAAGGAATATTACAAACAAAAATAGATATAAACAAAAAATGCCGAAGATAATTTCTTCAGCATTTTTTGTTTAAGTATCAACTAGCTTCTTTTACTGACTTTTTGAAACTTCCAATATTGCTAACATTATAAATTCCTTCCATTAGTAACGCCAGCATGATCCCCATCAATAAGCCATTGGAGAACAATGGTCGAACTAACTCCGGAACGGTAACAAAGGCTTCTGAAGGGAGATTCATAATTGTCATCCCTAGTAAAGCTGGCAAAGCTATTTTGTATATGGTCTTTGGAGAAAACTCCAATTTTTCAATATTTCTAAGAGCTGACCTGAATAGCTGTAAATAGGCTACAAAAAGGATTGTGTTCCCTACACTGTTCGGAATCGTAGAGAAAAATGCACTTAATGATGGAATGGCTCCTAATATAATAAAAAGCACGGATCCAATGAAAAATGGGGCTCTTTCTTTGATTCCGGTTGATTGCAAAAAGCCTAATGAAGAGGCATATGGTGCATAGGGAACCAAGCCTAAGGCCCCGGATAATGATGTAAACGTTCCAGAAAGCAATAATGAAGATTTATACTGTTTTGCTTTTGTTTCTTTTTCATAAATATCCTCGGCACCCTTTAATGTTGCAATTGTATTGGTGGTGTTAAGTAATCCCGTAATCACGACGGTCAACACAATTCCCCACTGGATTGTAGGTCCCCCCCATGGAAACCAGTTCAAGAATGGCAGTGTTTTAATTAAATTTGCTTCTTCCCCATTTGGCAAAAGAAAAACGGCCCCGATCCAACCAATGATCATTCCGATTAATAAAGACAGATTGCTAACAATACCTTTCCCTTTGACATTTAGGATAATGGTTATAGCCGCAATAACAAATGAAAAGCAGGCCACTTTAACATTGATGTAATCACCGCTATTTAACCCAAGCATTCCTTTTAAAAAAATAAATATGAGCTGATTGGCAAGCAATAACAAAAAAACAAACATCACCGCAGGGGTAAACCACTTTTTAAGAAGATCCCCTATCCCAAGTAACCCCAGTGCTACAACAAGTATCCCTGAAATGATTGCACCAACAGCAATGCTTCCGCCAATTGTCTGTAAATCTAAATGTAACGCGCTAGCAGAAGCAGCTAAACTTAGAATTACGCCCCACCATAATCCGGATTGCCCTTCCATTAAGGATAAACGATGTCCAATCATCCCTTGCAGAATACAAGCAATCCCTGTAAAAATAAAGGACCTTTGTAGGGCAGAAATGATTTCAATTTGCTCTAACTGAAATGCACTGCCAATTGAGATGGGTATAACAACGGTATTGGCAAACATAAAGAATAACCATTGAAAACCGGCTAATAATGTGATTGAAGTATTTAATTGATTGTTCACCCTAATTCTCCCTTCCCCTGATCGATGTCTTCCTATCGTTTGAATTCACTCAAAATCACGTCACATGTTTTTTGTATATGTTCCATTGTTAGTTGGATTAAACCGTCAATTTCCTTTTTTGCTAGTATTTCTACTATTTTATAATGTTCTTGTTGCGATACTTCTAAATGATGAGTTGAAGAAGCATATATATTCATATACGGCTCCACCCGTCCCCATGTTTTTTCTAAAAGCTCAAGTAACGGTGCAGAATACGAATAGGAGTATAGCTTAAAATGGAATTGTTTATTTAGTTCATTCCATTCTAACGGATCTGCTTTCTGATCCATTTCTTTGACTTTGTTTTCAAGTGCTGTTAACTCTATTTTTCCAATATTAGAAAAAGCCCATTCGATTGCCATCTTCTCCAGTGTTTTTCTAATCATGAAAATTTCAATTAATTCCTTTGAGGATAACCGTTTGACAACTGTACTTCTTCTTTCAGCAGTAATGAAACCTTCGGACTGCAGCCTTTTTAAAGCCTCTCTTGCAGGCATCGTACTTACCCCGTACATGTCAGCAATTTTTCTTATGGATACTTTTTCTCCAGGGGAAAACTCACCCTTAATAATTTTGTCGCGTAAATGTTTATACACTTCCTCGGAAAGAGTCGGAACAACTATGATTTGTTTATGATCCTTGACGATGTTACTCACCTCTTTTTACACTAGTCAATCTGCGATTGTGATATGTGATCACACCTTATGTTCTTTTATAATATAAGCTAAATTATAGAAATTCAATACCTTCGTTTGAATTTTCAGAATAAAAATATAAAGTATTTCAATAATATACATTTTTTCACATAAAAAAGAGCGGCTGTTATCTGCTAATTCAGCAGATAAAGCCACTCTTTCTGTAAATTTTAATATACGTCACGTAAATAACGTTTTTGCTTAGCCATATCATCTAAATATACTTCAGCTGCTTCACGACTCATGCCGCCTTCTTGTTCGATAACAGTAATAAGCGCTTCATGAACGTCTTTAGCCATACGTGCTTTATCACCACAAACATAGAAGGATGCTCCGTTATCTAACCAAGCAAATAATTCTTTAGCGTTTTCAAGCATTCTATTTTGTACATAAACCTTTTTCTCTGTATCACGAGAGAATGCAGTCGTTACTTTTGTTAATACGCCATCTTGTTGATATTTCTCTAACTCATCTTTGTAAAGAAAATCTGTTGCTTCATGCTGGTCTCCGAAGAATAACCATGTTCTACCAGTTGTTCCATTAACAGCACGTTCCTCAATAAATGAACGGAACGGTGCGATGCCTGTCCCTGGTCCACACATAATAACGTCCGTTTCTAGGGATTCAGGCAAATGGAAATGTTTATTTGGTTGAACAAATACTGGGATTGTATCACCTTCTTGAGTACGTTCAGCAATCTGTACAGAACAAACACCTTTGCGGTCTCGTCCATGTGCATTATAACGTACAGCACCAATGGTTAGATGAACTTCACCAGGATGTGCATTAAAGCTGCTTGCAATTGAATATAGACGTGGTGTTAACTTTCTTAAAAGTGATACGATATCTTGAGCAGTAGCAGTCCAAGGACCGAAATCACGCAACATATCTAGTAAATCACGACCATAAACATATTCTTTCAGTTGGTCTGCATTTTCATCAGAAATAAGCTTTTGTAATTCTTCATTTTCTGTGAAGGCAGCAGCCCCTTGTAAAAGCTTTCTTGACAATAAAGTAATTTCAAACTGTGTTGTTAAAGCTTCTTTCAGTGGAAGTGTTTCCCCTTGTTTATTAACAATTACAGGTTCTTCCTCGTCCCATCTCATTTCTTCAAGTAGTGCATTAACAAGCTCAGGATCATTTGCAGGAATAATACCGAGGGCATCACCAGCGACATAGGATAATCCTGATCCTTCCAATGAAAATTCGATATGTCTAGTTTCCTTACTTGAACCTGTCCCATTTAAATTTACATTCTTTAGAACTTTCGCATGAAATGGATTTGTTCTTGAATATAATGGTACTTTCTTGTCGTCTGCATTTTTTACTACTGTAGTTTGCATAATCCTTCCCCCCACATAGTTGTATAAAGCAAGGATAGCACGAAATGAGAAAATAAAATGTATATTTTTTCACATATTTTTTCAAAAAATCATAAAAAAAATACATCGAATTATATAGGTAAATTTTCTCTTAAATGCTATCGTCAATGCTACTTGAAAAAAATAAACAGGATTCCACTGAGTAATTGATATGTTTTATTTGAACTTTCTTGCCAACCAGAAATTCCCTTACGTATATATTTCTAATTTGAACATATTATTTGTGTATTAAAGCCGGTTAAATGGAAATCCATTTTTATCTTTTTCAAAGTTAGTATAGAGCAAATAAGGCAGATGTTCAAGGGGTTCTTGGACAAGAAATAAGAAAGGACATTACCGTTTTTTCAGCAATGTCCCCATTATTGTCATGCCATTTTAAACCGGGTAGACTCCATGCTTTCGATCTGTGAACATTTGGTATTTAGAGGAATATGCATCCAATCTGTTTACTAACTCTTGACGCAGATTATTCGGTTCAACAATACCATCAATAATCAGTTCCGATGCTAAACGATAGATATCAATATCCTGCCTGTATTCTTCCCGTTTTTGCTGAATGAAAGCAGGACGATCTTCCTCAGGTAAAGAGGCAATTTTATTGGCGTAAACTGCGTTAACGGCGGCCTCTGGTCCCATTACAGCGATTTGAGCTGAAGGGAGTGCCAAGCAGCAATCTGGCTCGAAAGCTGGGCCTGCCATGGCATATAGTCCTGCCCCATAAGCTTTTCTTACAATTACAGATATTTTGGGAACAGTGGCTTCACTCATAGCTGAAATCATTTTAGCTCCGTGGCGAATAATTCCAGCACGCTCTACCTTTGTTCCAATCATAAATCCGGGAATATCGGCCAGGAACAAGAGCGGTATGTGGTAGGCGTCACACAAAGTAATAAATTTAGCTGCTTTATCAGCAGAATCATGGAATAACACACCACCTTTTACACGTGGTTGGTTAGCAATAATACCAATCGATTGGCCGTCCATTCTAGCGAACCCAGTGATCAGTTCAGCTGCAAACAGCTTCTTAATCTCACAAAATGAATTTTCATCAATGAGCCTGTCGATTAAATCGTACATATTAAATGGTGCATTTTGATTTTCTGGTATAATGTCAGCAATCGATCTTTCGAATTGCTTAGGTGAAATTGGTTCAGCTACATCTGGTTTTTCCTTATAATTTTGTGGAAAATAAGATAAATAACGGCGCGCAAAAGCTAAGGCTTCTTCCTCCGATTTAACAAGGACGTCACCACACCCCGAGACCGAGCAATGCATTTTCGCTCCCCCCATCTCTTCAAGGGTCACCTTTTCTCCAATCACCATTTCAGCCATGCGAGGAGAACCTAAATACATGGAGGCATTGCCATCGACCATTACGACAATATCGCAAAAAGCGGGAATATAAGCACCACCCGCTGCAGATGGGCCAAATAATAAACAAATTTGTGGAACCTTCCCAGAAAGCTTTACTTGATTATAAAAAATCCGTCCAGCCCCTCTTCTGCCAGGGAACATTTCAATTTGGTCGGTAATCCTGGCACCAGCAGAATCAACTAAATAAAGCATAGGAACCTGTAGCTTCTCAGCCGTTTCTTGAATACGGATAATCTTTTCAACCGTGCGTGCGCCCCAGGAACCCGCTTTCACAGTCGAATCGTTAGCCATAACACAGACAGTTCTGCCATTAATTTTGCCAATTCCGGTAACCACTCCATCAGCTGGAAGCCCATCATCTAAGCAATTGGCAAAAAAGGCATCTTCTACTTTCATGCCTTCATCAAACAAAAGTTCAAGTCGGTCTCGTACAAAAAGTTTTCCTTTTTCAGCATTTTTTTCGTGGTACGTTTGGGCCCCGCCTTTTTTTATTTTTTCCATGCGTTCTTGTAGTGTTTGTTTTATATCCATGACTATTCCCCTTTGTACTCTGGTTTTCTCTTTTCTTTAAATGCGGTTAAGCCTTCTACACGGTCTTTTGTTGGAATTGTAATTGCATAGGCCATTTGTTCGATTTGGAGGCCTGTTTGCAAATCCACTTCCATACCTTTGTTGATTGCAAGCTTTGCCTGACCTACTGCAATTGGGCCATTTTCAGCTATTCTGTTTGCGATTGCTTTGGCTTTATTTAATAGTTCCTCCGCCGGAACGACATATTCAACAATACCAATATCCAAGGCTTCGTAGGAGTTTATTCTTTGGGCCGTGTAAATGAGTTCCTTCGCTTTTCCTAGCCCTATAAGACGTGGGAGACGCTGTGTGCCACCAGCACCAGGGATTATCGCAAGCGAAGTTTCCGTTAATCCAACCGTTGCTGTATCAGCGGTAACACGGATATCACAGGCTAGGGCAAGTTCTAATCCGCCGCCCAATGCTGCACCGTTTATGGCTGCAATAACTGGCATTGGCAGCTGCTCCACGTCATTAATGACTTGGCGAATTAATGAGACCGTTTGTTTGACTTCAATTGTAGTCATCGTGGACCGTTCCTTTAAATCTGCGCCTGCACAGAACACTTTTTCACCTGAACCCGTTATGATCACGGTCCGAATCATTGGATCATATTTAATTTCTGAAAGAATATCTTGGAGTTCAAAAAGCAGTTGTTTTGAAAAAGCATTAGCAGCTTCTGGTCGGTTTAAGGTAATGATGACGATATTATTTTGCCGTTCCATTAGGATCGTTTCCGTCAATATTGTTCGCTCCTTTCTACGCTAAGTACAATTTTTTCCTCGTTCAGTTTGCATCGTGTGGCTTGGGAGCAATTTTCCTATTTTGCCTTCTATAAATAGGGCTGCATCAAGGAGTTGATCCCGATTAATCCCTGTTTTAATCCCCATATTCTCAAGCATGTAATGAAGATCATCTGTTGCAAGATTACCGGATGCGCCAGGGGCATAGGGACATCCACCGAGTCCGCCAAGCGCACTATCAAAATTAGAAATTCCTAGATTAAGAGCTACGAGAACATTGGCCAGTGCAGTCCCTCTTGTATTGTGAAAATGCATCGCTAACCTTTCTTTGGGAAATCGTGACAGTACTTCTAGAAGGACCTCTTCCACCTGTTTAGGATTGGCTACACCTATTGTGTCCCCAAGAGAAAGTTCTTGGATGCCAAGTGTAAACAATTCATCAGCCACGGTTAGGACGGCATCTGCTGAGACAGCACCCTCATATGGACATCCAAAAACAGTAGACACATAGCCTCGTACCGTTTTCCCAGCCGCTAGTGCTTCTTGTATGACCGGTTTTAAGATTGGAAATGTGTCGTTTATTGATTTATTAATATTTTTTAGATTATGTGACTCTGAAGCGGACATAAAGACGGCAACCTCATCAACATTTGCTTCAAGCGCACCCTCGAGCCCTCTTTCATTAGGAACGAGGGCCGCATAAGTGACATTTTTATAACGGTTGATTGACTTTGCCACTTGTAGTGCATCAGCAAGTTGTGGAATCCATTTCGGATTAACAAAAGATGTTATTTCGATATAGGATAAGCCCGTTTCAGATAGCATATTAATCCATTGAATTTTATCCTCTGTTTGAATAAATTGGTTCTCATTTTGTAAGCCGTCCCTTGGGCCCACTTCTTTAATAGTTACGGAACTTGGAAGATTTATATTATTCAACAACAATGAGCTCATCTTCTTCATTTACAAAATCGCCTTCATTGATTTTTACTACCTTTACAACACCGCTTACCTCCGCTGCTATTGGAATTTCCATTTTCATCGATTCTAAGATGACCACATCTTGTCCTTCTGTAACCGTGTCACCTTCGCTCACTAATATTTTCCAAACGCTTCCTGCCATATTTGTTTGAATGATTGCCATGTAAATTCCCCCTATAAATATTTTTCTACGAATTGCGTGGTTGTGTCCCCAGCTTGAAATGCTTGATGTGTAATGACTTGTTGCAACATCGGAATATTGGTTTTAATTCCTTCAATATTGTAATCTTCTAAAGCTTCGATTAATCGTTCGATTGTCTCCTCTCTCGACGGGGCTGATACAATTAATTTCGCGATCATCGGGTCATAAAATGGTGTTACAGTTGATGAGCCATGAACCGCCAACTCATGACGTACACCCTCCCCCTCCGGCAACTCCAATTTTGTAATTGTTCCTGGAGACGGGAAGAATGATTTTGGATCTTCTGCGTAGATACGAACTTCAATCGCATGTCCTTCTCGCTTTATCTCTGATTGGTCGAAGCGGAGCCTTTCACCGGCAGCAACTCGAAGCTGCTCTTCAACTAAATCTGTTCCTGTAATTTCTTCGGTCACCGGATGCTCGACCTGCAGCCTAGTATTCATTTCTAAAAAGTAAAAATTCTTTTCTTCATCGACTAAAAATTCAATTGTTCCAGCATTATGATAACCAATCGCTTTCGCTGCTTTTACCGCAGTTTCACCCATTTTAGTACGGGTTTCTTCGTCTAAGAACGGAGATGGAGCTTCCTCAACGACCTTTTGATGACGGCGTTGAATCGAACATTCACGTTCCCATAAATAGACGCAATTTCCATCCTGATCGGCTAATAACTGAATTTCGATATGACGTGGATTGCCGATATATTTTTCAATATACATATCACCATTTCCGAAAAACATTTGCGCTCTTTTTTGGTTTCCTTCATAGGCTTTCGTTAATTCCTCACTATTATAAACAACCTGCATGCCGATTCCGCCACCGCCGGCACTGGCTTTTAGCATGACGGGATAACCTATATTTTCAGCAACCTGGATTGCTTCGGAAACATCTGCCAAAGCCTCTTCCGTACCGGGAACGACAGGGACCCCCGCTTCAATCATCGTAATTCTTGAAGCAACTTTACTGCCCATTTTTTCAATGACTTCCGCTGTTGGACCGATAAACGTAATGCCGGCCTCTACACATTTCCTTGCAAATGCTCCATTTTCACTTAATAATCCATACCCAGGATGAATCGCTTCAGCACCTGTTTCTTTAGCGATTTCGATTATTTTTTCTATTTGAAGATAGCTTTCATGTACTCTTGGCTTTCCAATGCAATAGCTTTCGTCTGCCATTTTTACGTGCGGTGCATCGGCATCTGCTTCAGAATATATGGCAACTGTTTGAATCCCTAGTTTTTGGCATGTACGAATTACACGTACTGCAATCTCCCCACGATTGGCAATCAAAATTTTTGTAAACATAGTTGTTCCCCCTATTTTGCAACAGTGCCTGAAGCAGTAATGTTTTTAATTTGGGCAACAGTAGCCGGATCTTCAAGTCCCGTGATATCACCAGAAACCGTTCCTGCGACAATGATTTCTTTCAATAAGCGGCGCATAATTTTTCCACTTACTGTTTTTGGCAACGTTTCTGTAAAAACAATCGTTTTTGGAAGAGCAATTTTCCCGATTTGTTGAATGATGCGATCGTTGATTTTTTCTTTTAACTCCTCTGTCCCTAAAGAAATATCAGTTAAGCGGGCAAATACTAATGGAATTTCTCCTTTTATTTCATCTGGAATCCCAATAACGGCTGCCTCCGCAACGCCTTCACATTCCATTACAGCGCTTTCAATTTCCATCGTACTTAAGCGGTGTCCAGCAACATTAAAAGCATCATCAGACCGACCGACAACCCAAACATAGCCTTCCTCATCTATTAAAGCTAGGTCACTTGCAAAATAGCAGTTTTCTACTTGGCTAAAATAGGAAGCATAATAGCGTTCCGGTTCTTTCCAAAGTGTGCGGCAAAGCATCGGAAATGGCTTTCTTATCACCAAATTTCCTAGTGTACCAGGTTTAACGGGATTGCCCGCTTCATCAACAACAGCCACATCCGCACCTAAAAACTGCATTCCGGCGGAACCAGGCTTCATAGGTGTTAACCATGCTGCACCAGCAATCGGACAGCCTGCTGTTTCTGTTTGCCCCCATGTATTGTTTACGCAAATATTCTTTTTACCTAAAACTTCATAGGTCCATTGCCATGTTTCAGGATCAAATGGTTCTCCAACGAGTGAGATTACATCAAGACATGATAAATCGTATTGATCGGCAACTTTTTCCCCTAGGCTCTTTAGCATCCGTAATGCGGTAGGGGCGGTAAATAATTTATTGACCCGATATTTTTCAATAATTTGATAGAATCTATCTTTTGTAGGGTGATCAATGGAACCTTCATACACAATCGTTGTAACACCATTCGCGAGGGCGCCTGTGATTCCCCAAATGTGCATTGTTAACCAGCCGATATCAGCTGTACACCAAAATACGTCATCATCATGGTGGTCCATATGGTATTTTGCATAAATGTAATTTTGTACGACAAATGCCATTCCAGAATGAACAACACCTTTAGGTTTTCCAGTCGTACCACTTGTATAAAAAACAATGCCGTATTCATTGGCTTCTAATCTTTCAGGTTCGCAAACTATGCTTGCCTTTTTCGTCAGTTCATCCCACCAATAATCGCGCCCTTCTTGCATATCAATTTCTGTTCCTAATCGATCGACTACTATCACGGCTTCAATGGATGGAATATCAGGGACAACTGCATCAACTTTTTCTTTCAGGCGAATGACATTACCACGTCTTGTTGTAGCGTCGGTAGTGACGATAATTTTTGGTTCAAAGCTTACAAGACGGTCTTTTAATGACTTTTCGGAGTAGCCCGAAAAAATAGTGTTATAGATTGCCCCAATACGGAAGCATGCTAAAACTGCAATAAAGGCTTCAGCAAGATTGGGCAGGAAAATCGCAACACAATCCCCTTTTTTAACACCAAATGACCTAAGAACATTGGCAAAACGATTGACTTCTGCTAAAAGCATATTATACGTATAAAACTTCGTATCCCCGTTTTCACCCTCCCAAATGAGAGCGGTCCGGTTACCAGCACCATTTTCAACATGACGATCCAGCAGGTTAATTGATGGATTGCTTATTCCACCGTCAAAAAATCGAAAATCAGGTAGCTGCCCACTCATAGTCTCCTTCCACGGCTCATACCAAACTAATTCTTTTGCTATGCTGTCCCAAAAGGAGACAGGATCTTCTTGGGATTGTTGTAGAAGTTCTTGAAATGCTTTACTGCTGCCAATTGAGGTTTTTGCTTGTTTTTCTTCTCCTGGGTATACGAGTTTACTTTCAGAAACTACTTTTAAAATTCCGCTTACATCCATTTGAATCCCCCTTAGTAAAGTTAAAGTATAACTATTGGTTATCTATGTTTTACAAAGGTGCCTTGTTTGAATAGTGAGTAATTTCCGTTTTTTTAACAACCTAATTGTCGGGCAATTACGAGACGTTGTATTTCAGATGTACCTTCACCGATTTCCATCAGCTTAACATCACGCAAATAACGCTCTACTTCGTATTCACGCATGTAGCCGTAGCCGCCATGAATTTGAATTGCCTGGTTGCAGGCTCTAAAGCCGGCTTCTGATGCGAATAATTTGGCATAGGCTGATTCTTTCGTAAATGGCTTGCCATTATCTTTTAACCAAGCAGCCTTTTGAACCATATTTCGCGCAAGTTCAATTTCCATTGCCATATCAGCCAGTTTGAATTGAATCGCTTGGAATTTGGAGATGGATTGACCAAATTGTGTTCTCTCCTTCGCATAGCTTAATGCTTTATCAAGTGCTGCCTGGGCAATTCCTACAGATAACGCTGCAATCGAAATACGTCCACCGTCCAATGTATATAGAAATTGTTTAAATCCCGCTTTTGCATCACCTAATAAGTTTTCCTTTGGCACACGTACATCTTGAAGGATTAACTCGGATGTATTGGAGCCGCGGAGACCCATTTTTTCATAATTGTTATTGATCGTAAATCCTGGCGCATCAGTTGGAACGATAATAGCAGAAATAATATTTTTACCGCGCTCATCTTTCCCTGTAATTGCTGTTACGATAACTGTCTTTGCATACCCAGCATTGGTAATAAAGCATTTTTCACCGTTGATAACATATTCATCACCATCGAGAACCGCTTTTGTTCTAGTTCCCCCGGCATCTGAGCCTGCATTTGGTTCCGTTAAGCCGAATGCACCTAAAGTTTGACCGCTTGCAAGTGGAACTAGATAATTTTTCTTTTGTTCTTCTGTTCCGAAATAATAAATGGGGCTAGCGCCAAGAGACACAGCAGCCGCATAACTTAAGCCTGTACTACCGCAAGCTCTTCCAATCTCTTCCACTGCAATCGCATAAGAAATCGTGTCCCCTCCGGAACCACCATATTTTTCTGGAAAAGGAATCCCCAGAAGCCCTAATTCCCCCATTTTTCTAAATGTATCTAAAGGAAACTCCCCAGTGCGGTCTACCTCTTCAGCTTTTGGGGCAACTTCTTTTTCAGCAAAAGCTCGCACCATATCTCGAATCATTTCTTGCTCTTTTGATAATTCAAAATTCATTCGATTTGCCTCCTCTTCTAAAATATGAATGGTTGTACCTATATATGTGATTTCATGATGTATTGACTATTATCAGTTTTCTCTTTAGAGACCGACCAGACGGTCTGTCCTACGCATAATAAACGTAGGTACTTAGAATCCTACAATAAAAAGGACAAATATTCTGGAGTTTCCTTTGCTTCCTCCGTAAGTAAAGAGTTCAGAATTAAATCTGTAAAAATTTCAGCTATTTCTTCAATTGTTTTTTCCCCATCTGCTTGGTACCATTTGTAAGTCCAGTTCACCATACCTAATATGGCCATGCCGGTTATCTTCACCGAAAGATTTTGACGAAATTCACCAGCTTCAATGCCCTCTTCGATAACTTGAAAAATGATGTCCCGATAATCATCCCTTTTCTTTTTAATAATCTCTTCATATTCTGGTTTTAAATAAATGCTTTCTTGATAAAAAACTGAAATGTGAGGCTTGTAAAGATCAAAAACTCTTACAAATGATTGAATGATAGCTTGCAATCTTTCTGTCGGTGTTGTGTAAATTTGAATTGCTTCATTTGCTTTTTCTAGAACATAGCTAATGAAGTAGTCGTGGATCATATAAAGTAGTTCGTCTTTTGACTTAAAATGATGATAAAATCCACCTTTTGAAGTTTCGCTTTTTTCTACTATTTGGTTTACTGTAACACCATGATACCCATGTGTTTCAAACAATTGTAAAGCAGTGGAGATGATTTTATCCTTTAATTGTGACATAGTAATTACCACCTTGTATGTAAGTTTAACAAAACAATTCAGAAAATTCAATAAAGAAATATAAAATTTTTATACTTTTTTTACATAAAACAACTTGTTTATAGATAAAAAATAATAGCATTAACAAAATTGTCAATGCTATTATTTACTCTGCTTTATTTGGGCTTTATTCAGACTGTTTTTCAATAGCAGACTTCCAAACCTGTTTTACTTCACCTTTTTCAGCGATATCAATCACAAAGGAGCCGTTGCTGTAACGGTCATTTTCACGTAAATCATTTGGATTTAAACTTTCAATGAAGTCTTTTTCAGTTTTAAAATAGACAGTTTCATTTTCGCTTGCTGACAGGATTCCGGTTACTTTATGTGGATTTGCCTTCAATTCACGAAGCATCACTACACCACGCTTGGCCCTTGATGTTTTTTCAAATTCCTTTAGGTTCATCCTTTTAGCTGCCCCGCGATGTGTGATTAAAACAAAGTCTGGTTTCTCAGTAGGGTCAAATATAAAACCACTAACAACATAGTCCTCATCCTTTAAATTAATACCTTTCACACCTGCTGCTCGCTGTCCAATAATACTAACCTCTTCTTCCGCAAACCATAAACCATAACCATTATGTGTACCAATAAATACATCCTTGCTGCCATCTGTTAGATAGACATCCACTACTTCATCCTCATCTTTTAAGTTGATTGCGACCAATGGCTTAGAATAGCGCTGGGCTTGGTAGAGTGATAATTGCGAACGTTTCACCATTCCATTCTTTGTAAAGAACAATAAGAATTCATTTTCAGTGAATTCCCGAATCGGGATTGCTTTAACTAAATCTTCGTCTTTATCAATTGGAATAATATTAGCGATGTGCTGACCGAGATCCTTCCAACGTATATCTGGCATTTCATGTACAGGCAAATACAAATAATTCCCTTTATTTGTAAACAACAGTAGTTTATCAGTTGTATTGATTTCGAATTGACCAAGTAGAAAATCGTTTTCCTTCATTCCAAATTCTTTACCATTGGATGCGGTATATGATCTTATTGATGTCCGTTTGATGTAACCGTCTTTTGTAACTGTAACGATAACATCCTCTGAAGGGATCAGCACTTCCAGATTAATGACAATCTCTTCAATTTCCGCTTCAATTTTCGTACGGCGGTTATCAGCAAATGCCTTTTTAACTTGTAATAATTCTTTTTTAATTACAGAAAAGAGCTTTTTCTCACTGGCTAAAATACTTGTTAGATCATCAATTTTTTTCGATAATTCCTCATCCTCTTTTTGCAGGGCGGTAATATCAGTATTTGTTAAACGATAAAGCTGTAACGTTACAATCGCTTCTGCTTGAGCTTCTGTGAATTGGAATTTAGCGATTAAATTATTTTTTGCATCGCGTTTATCCTTAGATGCTCTAATTGTCGAAATGACTTCGTCTAGAATAGAGATTGCTTTGATTAAGCCTTCGACGATATGTTGACGCTCTTTAGCCTTATTTAACTCGAACTCGGAACGGCGTGTTACCACTTCTTTTTGGTGATCAATATAAGCATCAAGCATTTGTCCGAGGCTCATTTGCTTCGGTGTGCGATTGTGAATCGCAACCATGTTAAAACTATAGGAAATTTGTAAATCGGAATTTTTAAATAAATAATTTAAAATCCCTTCTGCATCAGCATCTTTTTTTAATTCTATCACAATGCGGAGGCCTGTGCGGTCCGTTTCATCTCTGACTTCCGTAATTCCTTCGATTTTCCGGTCAATGCGGAACTCATCAATTTTTTTAACTAAGTTCGCTTTATTAACCTCGTATGGAATTTCATCAATGATAATTTGTTGTCTGCCACCCCGTAAATCCTCAATCGTGGTACGTCCGCGAACAACAATTCGACCTTTCCCAGTCTCGTAAGCTTTTTGAATTCCTTCAATTCCTTGAATAATACCGCCTGTAGGGAAATCCGGTCCTTTTATCAGCTGCATTAAATCAGCAACCGTACAAGTAGGATTATCGATACGCATAATGACGCCATCGATGACTTCACTAAGATTATGAGGTGGAATATCTGTTGCATAACCGGCTGAAATTCCTGTTGAACCATTCACCAATAAATTTGGGTACATAGACGGTAAGACAGTCGGTTCTAAAATTGAATCATCAAAGTTGGGTGTGAAATCAACTGTATTTTTATCGATATCCCGCAATAGTTCTGAGGCGATCGCAGATAGACGAGCTTCTGTATAACGCATCGCCGCCGGTGGATCGCCATCAACACTGCCGTTATTGCCATGCATTTCAATCAGGACATTACGGACTTTCCAATCCTGACTCATCCGCACCATTGCTTCATAAACAGATGAATCACCATGTGGATGGTAGTTACCAATTACATTACCAACTGTTTTCGCAGACTTACGGAATGGCTTATCACTTGTATTTCCTTCTTGGTACATCGCATACAAAATCCGTCTTTGTACAGGCTTTAAGCCGTCCCTTGCATCTGGCAGGGCACGGTCTTGAATGATATATTTACTATAACGACCGAAACGGTCGCCGATTACATCCTCTAAGGGTAATTCCATTACTTTTTCAAATATAGACGACAAACCTTATTCCCCCCGGTCGATTGTCAAATTCTTATTTTCTAATATATTTACATCATCTTCAAGTCCAAATGCAACATTGGATTCAATCCAACGACGACGCGGCTCGACTTTGTCTCCCATCAAGGTTGTCACACGACGCTCAGCCCGAGCAATATCCTCAATGGTTACCCGAATCAACGTTCTTGTTTCAGGGTTCATCGTTGTATCCCAAAGTTGATCGGCATTCATTTCACCCAACCCTTTATAACGCTGTATGATGTAGCCCTTACCAACCTTCTTAATAGCTGCCTTTAGTTCATTTTCATCCCATGCATATTCAATGACTTCTTTTTTCCCTGTCCCTTTACTTACTTTGTAAAGAGGTGGAAGCGCAATAAATATCTTGCCTTCCTCAATTAAGGGCTTCATGTAGCGATAGAAAAAGGTGAGAAGCAATACTTGAATATGCGCTCCATCGGTATCGGCATCTGTCATAATGATAACCTTATCATAATTAATGTCTCCAATGGTAAAATCAGCCCCAACTCCGCCGCCAATCGCATAAATCATCGTGTTGATTTCTTCATTTTTAAAAATATCTCCTAGCTTCGCTTTTTCCGTATTTATAACCTTACCCCGTAATGGTAGGATGGCTTGGAAACGGCGGTCACGCCCTTGCTTTGCCGAACCTCCCGCAGAGTCTCCCTCCACAAGATAAAGTTCATTTTTCTCCGGATTGCGGGATTGGGCAGGTGTTAATTTCCCACTAAGCATGGCATCTTTCCGTTTTTTCTTTTTGCCATCCCTTGCTTCCTCACGTGCTTTTCTTGCGGCTTCACGAGCTTCCGCTGCTTTAATCGCCTTTTTAATGAGAAGTGAACTGATATCCGGATTTTCCTCTAAAAAATAAGCAAGCTTCTCAGACACAATTGAATCAACAACAGAACGGGCTTCACTTGTACCGAGCTTTCCTTTTGTTTGTCCTTCAAATTGCAGTTTCTCCTCCGGAATTCGAACAGAAATAATCGCCGTTAAACCTTCACGAATATCACTGCCATCAAGATTTTTATCCTTTTCCTTAAGGATGTTCACCTTGCGGGCAAAATCGTTAAAGGCCCGCGTCATAGCCGATTTAGCACCCACTTCATGAGTACCCCCGTCCTTCGTCCGAACGTTATTAACAAAGGATAAAATATTTTCGGAGTAGCCATCATTGAATTGGAAAGCATATTCTACTTCCATTCCTTGCTGCTCGCCTTCAATCGAAACGACCTCATGTAAAACATCCTTTTCTTCATTCAAAAAATCAACGAATGCTTTGATTCCAGAATCATAGCAGAATACATCTTGGACATCATGGCGTTCATCAACAATCGTTATTTTCATGCCTTTTAAAAGAAAGGCTGACTCGCGTAAACGCTCGCTTAACGTATCGTAATTAAAGACAGTAGTACTAAAAATAGATGTGTCTGGCTTAAAATGGATCGTTGTGCCACTCTCTTTCGTTGTCCCAATTTTTTCTAGGGTGGTGACAGCATGTCCCCCATTTTCAAAGCGTTGACGGTATATATTGCCCTCACGCTTGATCGTTACAACCAACCATTCTGATAATGCATTTACAACAGAGGCACCAACACCGTGCAAACCGCCGCTTGTTTTATAGCCGCCTTGTCCAAATTTACCACCGGCATGGAGAACAGTTAAGATAACCTCTGGAGTTGGCTTCCCCATTTTATGCATCCCTGTCGGCATACCGCGACCTTTATCCTCAACACTGATACTATCATCTTTATGTATCGTTACCTTGATATAATTTCCAAAACCCGATAATGCTTCATCGACAGCATTATCAACAATTTCATATACAAGATGATGGAGACCGCGTATATCTGTACTTCCAATATACATACCCGGACGCTTTCGAACAGCCTCTAGACCTTCCAGTACCTGTATCGCATCATCATTGTAGTCAAATGATTTATTAGTCAATAGTAAATACCCCTTTCAAACAACCGTAAACAAAGTTCCCTTGCGTCACATCACTTTGAAGTTACATCTTATCATAACACAAAGGAACATATCTTCTCATAGAAAGATGAAAATCGTTCATTAAATTGACATTTTTCGTTCTCAAATCTTATGAATTTTATTTTAGCGATTGAAAATAGTTATGCAACTAATCTTCTAGAGAAAAAAGAAAATCCCTGCAATTTGCAGAGATTTATTTTTTTACCTTGCTCTTGTAATCGCATGTTCAACCTTAATACAACGGTCCATAATAACAGTCATGCCATGCTCTTTCAAATATTCATAGGCCTCTTCATTTGCAATTCCTGATTGCGCCCAGAAAACATCAGCCCCAATTTCAACGGCATCCTTAGCAATAGCAGGTAAATGCTCCGGTCTACGAAAAACATTAACGATATCTACATGTCCCTCGATTTCCTTTAGGGAATCGTATGCCTTCACACCAAGTGCATCTTCGATTGTAGGATTAACAGGAATTATTTCATATCCCACCTGTTGCATTGCTTTTGATATCATGTACGAAGATTTTTCCTGATTATTAGATAAACCAA
This sequence comes from Schinkia azotoformans, assembly GCF_035811335.1. Classification (NCBI taxonomy): domain Bacteria; kingdom Bacillati; phylum Bacillota; class Bacilli; order Caryophanales; family Bacillaceae; genus Schinkia; species Schinkia azotoformans. The sequence goes on along the minus strand of NZ_JARSMD010000021.1, from coordinate 11,653 downwards.
CAACTGCAATTCTCTTTTTTGTTTTTAAAATTTCTCCGATTTCTTCACGGCTTGGATTTTCGATCGTCATTCCGTTCACTCCAATCAAATGATCATCCACTACTATTTACAGAATACCAAATCATTTCAACATGATGCAAAAAAACTGCTTAATTACATTTTAAGAATCTCGTGGTAAAATAAAGGAATCTTACTTGAAGGAGATTTTCTAGGAATGACAGTTTTTCTAGTGATTTTAGCTTATTTACTTGGTTCAATTCCATTTGCCTTGATCGTTGGCAAAATAGGCTATGGTATCGACATTCGAGAACATGGCAGCGGTAATTTAGGAGGTACGAATACGTTTCGAGTACTAGGCAAAAAAGCCGGCCTCATCGTAACAAGCGCTGATATTTTAAAGGGTACACTTGCAGCAAGTCTTCCGCTAATTTTTGGTCAAGAAGATTTGATACACCCACTATTAATAGGAATCGCAGCTGTTATCGGTCATACTTATCCAATCTTTGCAAAATTTAAGGGTGGAAAAGCGGTTGCCACATCTGCAGGTGTATTGCTTGCCTATAGTCCGTTATTATTTATTATTCTTATACTCAGCTTCTTTGTTAGTTTGTTTATTTCAAAATATGTATCCCTTTCTTCTATGATTGCAGGTATTATTGGCATTATTTATAGTCTTTTTACAGGTGATATACCGCTGATTATTGTCATTAGTTTGTTAGCATCGTTTGTCATTTACCGTCACCGCTCCAACATTAGCCGAATCATAAATAGAACCGAACCAAAAATTACATGGATGTCTAAAAAGAAATCGTCTTAAGGAATTTCCCTTGGGCGATTTTTTTTGCGGCGCATATCAGATTTAAGCATGATATAATGATTTCATATTTAAAATTTTAATAAAAGGAGCGATGACATGCATAAAACAAAGTTATGGTTTTACTCGATTTTGTCCATTCTTCTGTTAGTACTAATGAATGGACAACCTATTGATGCAAGTGCTGCCAATAGTACCTATTCAAAATATGTCAATTCAGCTAGGGGCTATCAACTTAACTATCCTTCCAATATGGAGGTTGATGATAGTATTGGGCAGATAAGAACCTTATTCCATGACGATCAAACACAAATCGAAATCTACTATGATAATTTTTACAACACTGTCCATGATGCAAACACATACATAAATTACAGTAATAATTTCATAGCGAATAAAAAAGATCATCTAGTTGAATACAATAAAACTACTAAGGTAGCTGAAAAAAAAGTTCATATTCTGAAATGGCATCGTAATAAATTAGCCAAAGTTGAAAATGATAAAAACTACTATTTCTCTGCTGAAATTATAAAAAATAAGAATGAGGTTTTTACAATATTCATCAAATCGGCACAGCCTATTTCTAATGAGATGGACATTGTGAAAAGCTTTAAAATACAGAAGCCAATAGGAAATGTTGCAGCCATGCCTTCTCCTCTTTTCAAACAATCTACACCTGAATCAAAGCAGCTAAGCGAAGAAACAAAAGCAGTTTTACAACAATATTTTTCAAAGGACAGTTCATTGACATGGGGTATTTTTGAACCATCCGCTCCAGGTACTATGACGAAACTAAACCAGATTGAAGAAAGAGTGAATCATGAATTTTCTTTCCTTATCCGTTATTCTGATCTGGATGAACAAGTCCCAGTTCAGGAATTTATGAATGCCTACAATGAAGGAAAGTTATTGGAACTAACGTTACAAACGAGTCACTCTAAAATAGATGATTCCAGCATTTTCTATGATATCTTAAATGGTAAATATGATGAATACCTTCATCAATATGCCAAAAACATTAAAGAATTCGGACATCCTGTTCTTTTCCGCTTAAATAATGAAATGAACGGCGACTGGTGTGTTTATTCAAGCTATTATTTTTCTAAAGATACGGACCTTTATAAAGAAGTTTGGAAATACATTTACCACATTTTTGATAAAGAAGAGATCGATAATGTTCTTTGGGTCTGGAATCCAAATCACGATTCAATGCCAGGCTTTGCTTGGAATCATTCTGTGTTATATTATCCAGGTGACGAATATGTCGATATTGTTGGGCTAACAGCCTATAATACCGGTACTTATTATCCGGGTGAAAAATGGACTAATTTCTTTACACTCTATCAGTCCCTTTATAATGAATATTCAGCTTTATCAGCAAAACCGCTTATGATTACAGAGTTTGGTTCCAATTCTGTTGGTGGCGATAAATCCCAGTGGATTCAAAATATGTTCAGCAATATCGATAAATTCCCTAGAATTAAGGTCGCCATTTGGTGGAGTGGTACAGACTGGGATAGTAAAGGCAACCCTGCCCGCATTTACCGTTTGGATGAAAACGAGGCGGTTTTGGATATATTTCGACTAAACTTTGAGAAATACAATAATCGTAGTGTGGGATTTTAACTTTATAAGTCATAAAAGGAGGCCCCTATTATTAGGTAGCCTCCTTTTTGCCTAGTTCCAGTTGAAAAGTGTCATTAAGATTGTGTACATTTCTGCCTTTGTCATTTGTTTTTGACCGCTGACTTTGATTTCAGCCATAGGGTGCGGTAGTTTAGCTAGAATTCTATTAACCTCATCCAATGTTAATGGAACATAAGCGTTCACTTCATTATAGGCAGATAGGTATTCAATATTTTCTTTATATTTTGGATCCTCTAGTGACATAACTAAAAATATCTGTCGTAAAATGTTGCTGAAGGATTGGTTCATTGCAACTTTATCTTCTTCGACATAATTATCATAGTTTCCATAAAGTGACCTTGTATTTAATAGTTCACGAATAGCCGGGTAATATGCTGCATTTTGATATGGATATTTTGCCGTAAACGGATCTACCAATTGGCCTTTCTTTTTAAGTACGGTTTGTAATTCTTTAATAACAGCTTGGTTTGCAGCCATTTGATCAAATGTTAGACCTTTTTGGGCAGCAATATTTGCAGCAGCGCCAGCCGCTTCCCCTGTTCCCATGCCGGTAGGTACAATGCGTACGGAACCTGAAGCTAAGGAACTATAGCCACCTGAACGCCCAACGACAAGTAGATTATTAACGTTCTGTGGTACTAGACTTCTAAATGGAATTCCATACTTATCTGGGTTTACAATAACCGCCCCTGGATCTTCTAGTGAAACGGCTTGTATATCAGATGGATAGGCACCATAGGCAATGGTATCCCAATGATATTTATTTTCCCATAAATCACTGACAGGCAGCTGATATAGTGATTTAATATGTCTTGTTTCCCTTACATAAAGCTCCTCCGGAAAACTAGCAATCTTCGCATTTTCGAAACCTGGAAAATTCACCTTTAACCATTCTAAAATATGGCCAATTTCTTTCTTCCCACGTTCAATGCCCTCTTTCCTTGATGATGGATCTAGTCCATCCACCCCAAATATTTGCAAGGCATTGATATAATAGCCACCCTCCGTTTTTGCTAAATTAAAGCCGCGAAGACGCATATTGGGATCAACGGGCTTATAGATTTGTCTTAGCTTAGAAAACCCCCATGCTCCCTCATTTGTAACCTGGGCAGAACCAAATTTCCCGCTTTTTGCAGTTTGTTTAATTTTATCCCAATCTAATCCATTTAAATGAATCATTAATGTTACAGCCATTTGTTTATCTTCGAAGCCAACATCTGCAGCACCTAAAAAGCTAGGTACACCGCTTAAAACTGCAAAATCGGCATCCTGTGTTGCATCAATGTATGTACTTGCCGTTAATTGTTTTTTATAACCATTCGTTTTAATTGAAATACTTTTAATGATCTTATCTTCAACGGTTACATTTTCAACCTTTGTATTCAAGATTAGACTTAAATTTGGTTGGTTCTGGACCATATTAAGAAAAACGGCACTTGCTTTTTCAGGTTCAAAGGACAAGCCACTGCCAACCCTTTTATGCCATTCCTGGAAAATTCCCTTCGTTGCCATTTTTCCGCTTTTATCTTTCGGAAAATCAAGAAAATTCATCATACCGAATGTAAATAAACCACCTAAACCATTCCGTTCTTCGATTAATAGGGTTTTAGCGCCACTTCTTGCTGATGATAGGGCAGCAGCAACACCTTCCGGTTCCCCTCCAATTACAATAACATCATAGTCCGGTTGCCCGTTGGCAGCATCAGCCGTCATTAGGCCAAAACTTGAAAAACTAGAAATAAGTAATGCAAAAATTAATAAAAATTTAACCTTCATTTCTCTCTCCTTTTTTTTAGAAAAATATTATAAAAATGGTTATCTATCAAAATACTACCATATTACTTTGATTAAATTAACTAGAATTTGTAACTAGATTTTGAAACTTTATCGGGTTTTCAATCGTCTGTTAATAGTTGGTATCCTTTCATCCCTTTCGGATTAATGGTATGATTAAAAAAATGTTTAATGAGGTAAGTGCTAATGAAAAAAATGTACATAATATTTTCAATTCTTTTTTTACTATTTTTAACCGGCTGTATCCCGGCTATGAAAAACCCTGATGTAGAGGCAAAGGACAAAATAGACCTTAGCCTATTAAATGAAGAAAAGATAATTAACAATTTTGACGTTATCGTTATTGGTGGCGAACCAGAAGGAGTTGCCGCTGCCCTATCTGCTGCAAGAAATGGAGTTAGTACTCTGCTAATCGAAGAACGTGACGGGCTTGGTGGACTCTTTACGTATGGTAAAATGAATGTTCTTGATTTCCCCCATGGAATAGATAATAAAGTGTTAAGTAGTGGTATTTTCGATGAATGGCATCGGATGGTAGGGAAAAAGAAATCATTTGAAATTCATGATGCTAAAAATGCATTTTTAAATATGGTTTATAACCAGGAAAATTTATCGATGTTGCTTAACACTGAAGTAAAAAATATTGAAGTAAATGATCAAGGCGAGATTACAGGCCTTACTGTTCTAAAAAACAATAAAACATATACACTCCAAGCGAAGAATTACATTGATGCCACCCAAGATGCAGACGTCGCCTTTCTCAGTGGTGTTCCACATTTCATCGGAGCAGCTGATGTCGGACAAAACGGGCGGTTAATGGCAACAACATTAATGATTCATTTTGTAGATGTTGACTGGAGTAAAATTAAGGAAGTAGCTAAAAAAGAAACGTTTGGCTCTGCGGAAGTAACTAAGGAAGCGGCCTGGGGGTTTTCAAAACTCCGTGAGGTATATGAACCACAGGATCCAAATATGAGGCTTCGTGGATTTAATTTAATTAAAAATGATGAGGGCTATTATATTAACGCTTTACAAATTTTTGGTGTAGATGGATTATCCAAAGAATCCATCCAAGAGGGAATTGAAAGAGGGAAAGAAGAGACTAAACATATCCTTGAATGGTTAAAGGTGAACTTCCCAGGATTTGAGAATGCAAAAATTGCTTCTTACCCAAGTGAACTATATATTCGCGAGACTCGACATATCAATTCACTTTATCAACTGCCAGTCAGTGATCTATGGGAAAACAAATACCATTGGGATACGATTGCATACGGCGGTTACCCATCGGACATTCAATCGACATCCGTCGGTGATGCTGGTGCTATCGTAGTAAATCCTACACAATACGGCATCCCTTTTAGAAGCTTGGTCCCACAAAAAATAACAAACCTGCTTGTCGTTGGTCGTTCAGGTGGTTATTCTTCACTTGCCCAAGGCTCTGTTCGAATCGTTCCAACAGGTATGGCGACGGGAGAAGGTGCAGGGGCTGCAAGTGCTATTGCGATAAAACATAACTTGGATTTTCACTTGATGTCTAAGAATAAAAAAATTATCACAGAACTCCAAGAAACACTAACGGCGCAAGGTGCAGAAGTCAAAAAGTTCCATGCTCCATTTCCATATGAAGATAAATGGTATTACCCGGCCATTCGTGAACTGTTAAATCACCGAGCCCTATTTGGTGGATATACAAATGACCTGTCAGAAAATGAAATAGCGAATAACAAATCATTTTCGAACCTGCTATTACACACCTATCTTGTGATGCGTAATAGCAATCCAAAATATGAAGAGAACATCCAATATTTAAATCATTATTTTAAGTCAAATGAAATGATTAACCTAACTACTGGGGAAATTGAAACCATTATAAATGGACTACCAATTAAAGATTTTAATAATTCCTACAAGGAAGAAATATTGAAATGGAAGGATAAAGATTCCCTTACCCGTGAGGAAATGTATATTATCGTCGGAAAGTTATTTGGTTGGATATAAGAAGTAACAAAAAAAGAGTCGCTTTTATGTGAAAAGCGGCTCTCTTTTTTGTTGGTTATCATTATTTTACAATTGTACTAATGGCTCCTTTACCCAGCATTTGCTGTTGCCCCTTAGAATCAATCAGAATGGTAAAATTATCATGGCCAATGATCTTACATTTTAATGGGACACCGTTTGTAGTATAAATCGTGACAACACGCCCACTTTCAATAATTTCATTCAAAAATCTAGTTTGTAAATCAAATTTACCAGTTGTCATCTACATAAACCCCTTATGCTTAAATTTGTGTTTCTTACTACTGCATATATTCGTTTATTACAGGTATTTACAAATCAGTGCTTTTAAATACTCCTCTTACTACTTTTCTATTCTATGGAAAAATTCAAAATCCTTTTTTTATCTATAATTTATTTATAATTTCTTAAATTGATTTGCAATTAAAACATACGTTCTGTATAATCGTAACAAAAGGAACTAATGTTCCTATTGGAGGTTTTTTATGAATTACAAACTTTTGTATACGAGCAGGTATGGTAGTCAAAGAAAGATTGTTATTTTTGATTTTAAGCGAGGAATGATGATTGAGTTAACGATTGATGAACTTGAAAAAGAAGAGCTTGATTTAAAATTAAGGCAATATATTATTAAAATGAAAGACCAAATTGATAGCGGCTATTGGGATTATCCGATATAGCTTTTGACTATTTAATTACCGTAATTTCCTGCTTGAGAAATGCCCAATTTTGGGGGAAATCAAATTGTAATTGCCAAAAAGTAACACCCAAAAGTTTATAAAGATCGACTAATTGATACCTTTGAGTATACCCTCTTATATCCACAAACCAAACGACATGTTGATCAATACTCTGATAGCCAAAATATGGAGAAGCAGCCAAAATGTCATAATTTATTTCCGCACCAACAGATATTGCAAAGTTCTGAGCGGCGTTGGCTGATAATGCAGTTGTAATATTCTCGGGAACCTTCCAATCGTAGCCATATAACGGTAAAGCAATTTGCATCTTTCTTGGGTCTATAAGCCCGACTGAATACTGTACAACTTGCTCCATCCACCATAAAGGAGCTATTGGATTTGGAGGACCGGTTGGATACCCATAATCCATTGTCATCACAGCCACTATATCGGCAACATTGCCAATCTCTAAATAGTCATAAGCACCTATAATGCGATTAGTTGGAACATCTTCAGTTTTGGCATGTACATTAACATGAAGTATTTTGCTTTCAAGTGCCTGTTTTAAATCCTTCAAAAATGTCACAAAATCATATCTTTGTGGTGGCGGGATAAATTCAAAATCAATACTAACCCCAGCATACCCTGCTTGATTCGTTAAATTAACAATACTGTCAATCAAACGTCTACGCAGTGTCGCATTAGCTAAAACAGCTCCCGCAAGTTCTGCACTAAATCCCTCTGAGGTTATATTACGTATCATCAATAAAGGCTTAATCCCCAATTGTTTAGCACGTTGAATATACGGAGCATCATCCAATACCCTGTATGCCCATCCTTCCTGAAGAAAAGAATAGGCTACAATGGCGATATAAGTAAGACTGTTGGCTGTTTTATTTATTACCTCCAAGGCTTTTAAAGATTGGGGGACTAGAAATCCGAGGGTTTGGATTTTTGCTTTGTTTGGAGAGGGAATTGTGATTATTTGTCCAATGGATAGACGATTCGGGTCAATTTGCGGGTTTGCACTTATTATATTATAAGCTGTTGTATTGTACCTTATTGCTATTGACCATAAGGTATCTCCAGCTTTTATTTTATATAATCGAATGTGCAGTTGTTCATCAGGAATATAGAGAGCTAATCCTGGCACAATGTTGGTGGATGATTCCAATCCATTGATTTCCATAATAGATTGAATGGATGTATTATATAGTTTTGCTATCGCCCATAAAGAGTCTCCTTTTTGCACAGTATGGATAGCCACTATATTTCACCTTCCCATTTTATGTCATTATTATTATATTTATGGTAGGAGGCTTAATATTATGTTCTTTATAATAAATCATAGCAAGTGATAGTTTCCAACAAAAAGTGGTAAAATAAACCTGCAATCAATAAAGGAGATGAGATTCATTTGAAAAAGGAAATCATTGATCGGTTCACTACCTATGTGAGAATCGATACTCAATCTAATGATGCTAATGATGCATGCCCCTCTACACCCGGACAGCTTACGCTAGCGAATATGCTTGTCGATGAGCTAAAAAGCATTGGAATGGAGGAAGTTACAATTGATGGAAATGGCTATGTGATGGCTACACTTCCTCCCAATACAGATAAAGATGTACCAACTATTGGCTTTTTGGCTCATGTTGATACGGCTACAGATTTTACCGGTAAAAATATTAACCCACAAATTTTAGAAAATTACACAGGAGATATTATTCAGTTAAATGAGAGCGTTGTACTTTCTCCAAAAGATTTTCCATCGTTAAATGCATACAAAGGACACACCCTAATAACGACTGACGGAACCACTTTACTTGGTGCAGATGATAAAGCTGGGATTGCTGAAATTATGACAGCGATGAACTTTCTTTTACACCATCCTGAAATAAAGCATGGCAGAGTCAGAGTTGCTTTTACACCGGATGAAGAAATCGGACGTGGCCCACATAAATTTGACGTTGCAGCCTTTGATGCCAAATATGCCTACACAGTCGATGGTGGGCCACTTGGTGAACTTGAATATGAAAGTTTTAATGCTGCAGCGGCGAAAATTACAATTAAAGGGAAGAACATCCACCCCGGTACGGCTAAAGGGAAAATGGTTAATTCAATGAAAATCGCAATGGAATTGAACCGCAGACTTCCAGCCGAGGAAGCACCTGAGTTTACCGAAGGGTATGAAGGGTTTTATCATCTTCTTTCATTTGAGGGTAATGTTGAACAAACGAAACTGTACTATATCATCCGCGATTTTGATAGAAACAAGTTTCAAAATAGAAAAGTGAAACTAGAAAAAATTGTTCAAGATCTGAAAGCAGTGCACGGTGAGGATAATATTATTTTAGAAATGAAAGACCAATATTATAATATGAAGGAAAAGATTGAACCTGTTAAAGAAATCGTTGATATTGCTTATGAGGCGATGGAAAAACTCGGTATCAAGCCGATCGTTAAACCAATTCGCGGCGGTACGGATGGCTCTCAACTATCCTTTATGGGATTACCAACACCAAATATCTTTACCGGCGGCGAAAATTACCATGGAAAATACGAATATATTTCTGTCGATAATATGGAAAAAGCTACAAACGTAATTATTGAAATCATTAAGCTTTTTGAGCAAAAATCCTAATTGCAAAATAAGAAAAAGCGTGAAGTCACTTCATTCTTCCTGAGACTCACGCTTTTTATTTTTTATATTAATTCTCTTCTTAGGCCCAGCCTTTTCGCTCGCATAAAGAAGTGATTTGGGCAAGATGGTGTTTTCCATGCCATGAATATAAGCCGATCGTAAACCCCAACGTAATTTCTCCTGATATCGGATTTGTATAAATTTTTTCAAAATCATTAGAACTTAGGTTACGTAAAAGGTTACTGAATCGAATATGCAAAGCTTCGAGCAAAGATAAAGAAACTTCAACAGGTAAGTAATTATCCGGTAATTCAGCCCATCTACTCTCTTCGAAGGTGTTAATTACTGGGTTTTCCTCAGTAAGAGCAAGTTTAATGCGAACATAATAATTCATACCAGTGTCAGCAAGGTGGTGTACGACTTGACGGATCGTCCAGCCCCCTTCCCGATACGTAGTATCAAGTTGCTCCTCATTTAAATCTTTAACAGCTTCACGCAGTGAAAATGGTAATTGCTCAAGATCGCTTATCCAAGTATTAAGAACATTACTTGTGATCTTCCCATCAAATTCAAATTTTCCAATTGGATATCTTACATCCATGTAACCTTCCCCCTTTTAAAAAACGAATTTTCCCTATTATCACAGTTTTACTATACCAAAAAGGAGATAAAGACTGAATTGATGTGCCCAATATTCCGATTACTCATAAGAATAGTAACGCCAAACACCATCGACCTTCTCTGTTCTTACTTTACGATTTACTTCTAAGAAGTCTAAATGTCCAATAATCTCCGACATTACTAACGGGAATTGAAGTTCATATATTTTTTTATAGTATTGCTGAGCAATTTCACTGGCTGTTGAAGCCCCGTCTTTAATAAGCGTAAGAAGCTTAGACGCTTTTATTTCAACATTGTCCAATCTTGTTTCAATTAGATTTTTATGATTATCGATCATCTCACCATGGCCTGAAAAAACATAATCAAGCGAAAGCTGTGAACATTTTTTCAGTGAGTCCATTTGTTGAATTAATGAAAGGATTCGTTCTCCCCTTTCATCGGGCTCTATTAATGCGTTACTTGAAATATGATCAATTAGTACATCGCCGCCAAACAATACCTTGGCTTTTTCATTATAAAAGGCAACTTGATCCGGAGAATGTCCGGGAACTTCAATCACATGAAAACCATGAATCTGTTTATCTAGAGGCATAATTTCTGCTTTTATGGCAGTATGTTTATGCTTTTCAATAGCATTTAGTAAGTAATCAATCTGCTTGCTGCCGGCTTCCCCGCAGCCCATTTCTTCATATAGTTTCGTATAAAAATCAACTCTTTGCTGCATAAATTCAGGGTCACGTTTTAACCGTGGGATTGCTTTTTTGTGGGCATAAACCGGGATTGCAACTTCATCCGTAATTCGATTAACTAACCCAATATGATCAAAATGATGATGTGTAAGTAAAATTCCTGTCAGATCTCTGACCTCAAACCCAAACGTATGAAGTGTGTTTGTGAATAAATTCCAATATTCATCTTTATTCATTCCAGCATCTATTAAACTTAATGAATGTCCATCCTCAACTAAATAAGAATTAAAGCTTTTTAATTTATGATCAACGTCAAGAATAATTGGATAGATCGTCAAATTCCCTGCTTTAATAGGCTCCATAAAATCACATCCTTTAACAGGGCACAGGAACGCACCACCACGGTTAGACCACGGGGATAGTCCTCTGACCCCTTTTTACATTGCTACACCTACTGTATTATTACACATATGGAAAAAATCACTTTAAGTGTTTCTTTATTTTACCAAAAGTTTTCAATACATGTAAAAAACAATGCTTAAAAAAAGCAAAAAAGTCTGTTACCTTTTACCCTTTTTTACATATTATTGGATTCAATGAACACAATAAAGTAGGGAAACCTCTTTCAAGGCTTCCCCCTTATCAAACCGTACGTGCCCTATTAAGGCATACGGCTTACCCATATGTTATAATGTTTATCAAGAGGATGCATTCCAAGCATTTTGCATCTTTTGGAGTCGGTGAG
>NZ_JARSMD010000020.1:0-58827 GCF_035811335.1 Schinkia azotoformans | reverse complement strand
TACAGGCAGGTTGCCCACGTGTTACTCACCCGTCCGCCGCTGAATCAAAGGAGCAAGCTCCTTATCATCCGCTCGACTTGCATGTATTAGGCACGCCGCCAGCGTTCGTCCTGAGCCAGGATCAAACTCTCCGAAAAGTGTTTGATTGCTCAAAATTAATACTGACTTGGTGTTGAACTTTAAAGTTCAACTTTATTTGCACGCTTGACATTTTGTTTAGTTTTCAAAGATCATTTTAATCCATTTAACATCGCCACCATTATTTCTAGCGGCGTTTTTTATTATACCAAGATCATGCGCAGAAGTCAATAAGTTTTTTGTTTATTTTCTAACGACATGCTCGGGACTTTAATATATTAACAAGAATTCTCATTAATGTCAACACTATTTTATCAATAGAAAACTGTGTTTTTTAAACAGTGAGAATAATATATCATAATAATTTTATTCGGTCAACAAGTACTTATTAATTATAGATTGAACCAACACAAAATAATATTACCCTAGCCCCAACTATTATTTAACCATTTTATTTCCTTTGAATTTTTTCGTTCTTAAATACTTACAGCAATCTCTTTCAGAAGCAAATCTTTTAAAGAAATTAAATAAAACTTGATAACGGTCTTCCATTGCATGCTTAACGATTTGGTCGATTCTTGAATCATTAAGATCATGCAGTATTTCTTCCATCTCCCTTTTTAATAAATACTCTAGTTCTTTTATTTCTCTTTTATTGACTAAAAATGCTAGCATACCGTCACCTCAAGTTTGGATTTATACTATTCATTCCTAAAGATATAGTTTGTATTGATAATTTTTCTTGCTAAAAAAAATTTATTCATAGTCTTGTCCAATTTTGCATATTTATTACCATCGCAATCATTTGTTGGAGGAGGATTTTAATGAAATTTTTTTATGTGATTAATGGTAGGAGGCTTAAACAATCTCTTATTGTAATCATAGCTGCTTTTTTTACGGCTAGTATTTTGTATATGGGCAATCAGCAACAATCCGTTTTTTCAACGAAGGAAGGCCCGATGGCCATTTATAAAGGAGAAAAAACCGGGAAAAATATTGCCCTTACGTTCGATATAAACTGGGGAGATGAACAGGCTGATAAAATATTGGACGTGCTTAAAAATGAAGGAATTAAAAATACTACGTTTTTTATTTCTGCTTCTTGGGCTGAAAGACATCCGCAAGTGGTAGAGAGAATTGTGAAAGAAGGACATGATATCGGCAGCATGGGATACCATTACCGCAATTATACTGATTGGGATGAGAAGAAAATTAAAAGGGATATTCTGCTTGCCGACACAACATTAAAAAAATTAGGGATCAAGGATGTAAAGTTTCTCCGTACACCTAATGGGAATTTTAATAAAAAAATCTTAAAGATCGCAGATAGTTACGGGTACTCTATTGTTCATTACAGCATCGATTCAAAGGATTATACGAATCCAGGGGTTGAAAAAATCGTAGAAAATGTGGTGCCAAATGTAAGTGCAGGCGATATCGTGTTACTTCATGCATCTGATTCTGCAACCCAAACTGATAAAGCCTTACCGCTTATTATTAAAGGATTGAAGTCTAAAAATCTTCAAAGTGTCACAGTTGATGAATTAATCTCTAATGCTGAAATAAGAAGCTCTGAAATAAAATAGCTGATCAAATGCGATCAGCTATTTTTTGCTTTTTTGATTAAGTTTATACAAAATGAATAATTGCCATGTATTACAAATAAGAAGAGGGAAAATCATTAATAATAGCCAGTCCCGTTCATTTGCACGAAGGGCCGGAACCCATTCGATAATGGTAATAGCTGATATAAAAAACAAGGTAGGGATAAAAGCTGTCTGATTCGTTTGTTTCACTTTATAATAAGCAACGATTAATCCGTAAACAAGGATTAACACCGCTGGAATTACATAAGGAAGTAGTGCATCCCCTTCTGTTGCAAAGGTGGTATAACGAAGATAGATAAAGTCAAATAATACAAATACAGTTAATACAATTTGAACTGGCCCCCATAAGGATTTAAACATCCCCAGTCCGAAACGGTGTACAGTTAAGTAAGCGAAATAACCCGCTTGGCTGATCAAACTGAAAATGAAGCCTACTCCAATAAACCAAATCGCAATCGATAAAATTTCAACAATATTAAATGTTGTAAAGAAAACCGAATATTTACTCCATTCAACTGCAAAACCAACGAAGATTGTGCTAACTGCACCGATGATTAGTGTGGTAAAAAATAAATAAACCCAATTTCGACTCGTCACCTTTTTAAGCCTCCAAAATTCAATCAAGTGCGCCTTGGCGTATTTGCGCCCAGATTTTTTCGAGCTTGCTCGAAAAACTACCTTTAAAAATCTGAGGCATCCGCCGGAGGCTATAACATTATTCAATAGAAGTTTGAACTCCCTCAATTACATACTGGATTGGTATTCATCCTACCACTTATGGAAGCGAGGGATTTGAATAAAGTTAACATAATTGTACCAATCACACCCTTAAAAAGCTAGAACAAGAAAACGTATAATTTTTGAATTTCTTATCATCCTAAAAGTAGGAATCTCTATTGAAAGGAGCCTTTTAATTATGAAAAGAATATCCCTAATGCTCCTCGTGCTTCTTTTATTTTTTTTATTAAACGGCTGTGCACCGGCTGACCAAGGAAACGGACAATCGGCTGATTATGAGGGGACAAAAAAATTGGTCGTAGATATCCTCAAAACAGATGAAGGAAAGAAAGCTATTGAGGATGTACTCAATGATGATAAAACAAAAGCAAAGTTAATCATGGATGAAATGGTTGTTAAGGAAACGATTAAGGGAGCTCTTACCTCAAAAGAAGCTGAAGACTTTTGGAAAAAACAATTTGATGATCCAAAGTTTGCTGAAAGCTTTGCAAAATCAATGCAAAAAGAACATGAAAAGCTCATGAAGGAATTAATGAAGGACCCAGACTACCAAAAGGCTATGATTGAAATATTAAAAAATCCTGAAATGGAAAAACAAATAACCGATGCAATGAAAACTCAAAAGTATCGAGATCAAATGAAGACTGTCATGATAGAAACGATGGGCAGTCCACTTTTCAAAGCTAAAATGCAAGACCTTCTAATTAAAGGGGCTGAAGAACTCCAAAAACAAGGAAAAGAAGGCGGCAATAGTGGTGGCGAAAGCAGCGGTGGCGGTGATAGTGGAGAAGGCGGCGGTGGCCAATAATTCTCATAACCTAAAAATGTCAGGCTTTTGTTGATATGCCTGACATTTTTTCGTAGATAGAATTTTACTTTCCTGCAAGTTTAACAACTTGTTCAGCGATTTCAAGATATACTTTACCGATTTGATCATTAGAATCATAAATGGATGGAGCAAAATCATTTTCATCAATTTCGGGCTGACCTAACTGAATTTGTCCTAATAAAGCTACATCTAAATCTTCAGCAAGCTTTTGGCCGCCGCCTTTACCAAAGATGTACTCTTTTTCACCTGTGACTTTACTTTCGAAGTAAGACATATTTTCAATAACACCTAGTAGCTCATGGTCTGTCTTCAATGCCATTGCACCAGCACGGGCTGCAACAAAGGCTGCTGTTGGGTGTGGAGTTGTTACGATAATTTCTTTACAATGCGGGATCATTTGGTGTACATCCAACGCTACATCCCCAGTTCCCGGAGGTAAATCTAATAATAAATAATCTAGCTCTCCCCACTCAACTTCAGTAAAAAATTGATTTAACATTTTACCTAGCATTGGACCGCGCCAAATGATTGGTGCATTATCTTCTACAAAGAAGCCCATTGAGATTACCTTTACTCCAAAACGTTCAACTGGCATAATACGGTCATTTTGAACCTGAGGACGCTCAGCGATTCCCATCATATCAGGTACACTGAATCCATAAATATCAGCATCAACAAGACCTACTTTTTTGCCTAATCTAGCTAGTGCTACAGCAAGGTTAACGGATACAGTTGATTTTCCAACCCCACCTTTACCACTCGCAATTGCAATAAATGTTGTGCCGCTTCCCGGAGCTAAGATCGATTTTGGCTCGTCTGCCGGAGCAAGACTTGCGACGATTTCCGCTGGAAGTTGGTTTACACGAATCCCAACAGTATTTGCACCAGCATTTTTCAATGCTTGAACAACCTGCTGCTGGATTTCCATTTGATCCTTTGAACCAGCCTGGGCAATTGCAATCTTAACACTAACATGATTCTTTTCTTCTTTAATACTTATTTCTTCGATGCCGTTCGTTTCGGCCAGTGTTCTATGTAAATAAGGGTCTTTAATCTTACCTAGTATGTCTCTTACTTGTTCATTAGTTAACAAATAACCCACCACCTAATAAAATTATTTTAACATTATGATTATAACACAATGACAATAGAAAAAAACCTTCTATTCAGGAGAAGGTTCTTTATGTTTCGGATTTTCTGTGTATAATCGTAAAATACCTTGATAAATGCTCGCCGCAATCTTATCTTGATAGGCCTTTGATTTTAATTGCTCACGTTCCCCAGGATTAGATAAGAATCCCGCTTCCACTAATACAGAAGGCATTTCCGCCTCCTTCAAAACATAGACGTGATTAATGGCTTTTGCATGTCTGACTGTATTTTCAAGGTTCGCTTCCATTTCTTTTTGTATCATTTTAGCCAATAGCTTATTCTCCTCAAACCGCGGGTAATAGAAGGTTTGGGCCCCGCTCCATCTTGATGACGGTAATGAATTTAAATGGACAGAAACAAGCAAGTCTCCTTCTGACTTATTGATTAGCTCCACACGCCGTATTAAATCCTGGGTTTTCCTTTTGCTGTAGCCCTTTAAACCCTTATCAGCTAAATCAAAATCATCTTCCCTTGTCATAATAACAAGGGCACCCGCTTCTTGAAGGTAGTCCCTCAAGAGTAATGAGATATTAAATGCTATATCCTTTTCAAAAGCACCTTCTGGACCCGCACCAGGGTCAGGGTATCCATGTCCAGGATCGACAATAATTATTTTCCCGGATAAAGGTAAACTCCAAGAATCCCAGGTATTATTAATCGAAAACTGGTATTGAAATAAAAAAAACAATAGTACTGATCCAGAAATGAAAACTAAAAATTGAATTTTTCTCTTCATATTTTCGGTCCCTCCGAAGCTTTTCCTACTTCACTATATGGGACCAAATGGACAAATATGAAAGAAATTTAGGACATCCAACTAATGCAGGCGCATTTTGTATCTCATTTCCCCTTTTCGAAATCCTTCATTCCACCAATAGGAGGTAAATTGCTCTGCCGCCAAAAAGATGGATTCGTTCACTAAATCATTTCCACCCGCAGCACCCCAATATTGCAAATACTCAAATAGACTATCGGTATAGTACTTCATTTCATCAGCACATCTTGTTCTTACTTGTTCCTCTGTTTCGCCAAAGTAACCAAAACGGCTCATTTTGGCTCCTAATATATAGAGTTCTATCGCAATGTCAATACTTCCATCTTCAATGGCGGTTGAAAAAATGGATTGTGAGCGAAAATAAGGGGAAAAATATAAATTCACTTTTTCTTTTAACTTATTAATCGAAAGCTCTCTCAAAACTTTTCGCTCAAAGGCAATACGCTTTTCTTCTCTTTTGTCCATCAATGTTGTAATCACATTCATCACGCTTCACACCTTTTCTTAAAGATGAACTAGTGTTATTACAATACACATCAAATACACCTTGGTGTATTTGAGCCCAGATTTTTTCGAGCTTGCTCGACAAATTACCTTTGAAAATCTGAAGCATCCGCCGGAGGCTTTAACTTTATTCAGGAGAGCTGAATAAAGTTAAAGCTACTTTACATATATGTTCAATTTACACTTATATGTGTTACTTTCTACTTATATAAGATATATTGTCTTACATGTACATTATTCTCATTCGTTTTAAAGGCAACTCCATTTGCCCAATTAAAGGAAAAAACAAATTTAAACAAAAAAAAAGACCCCCAACCCATTTGGTTGAGAGCCTTTTGAACTTAGTCCAATTCCAAAAATTAACGTTTTGAGAACTGTGGTGCACGACGAGCGCCTTTAAGACCGTATTTCTTACGTTCTTTCATGCGAGCATCACGAGTTAAGAAGCCTGCGCTCTTAAGTACTGCACGATATTCTGGATCAGCTTGCAGTAATGCACGAGCAATACCGTGACGGATTGCACCAGCTTGACCAGTGTATCCACCGCCGCTTACGTTAACTAATACATCGTAGCTGCCTGCATTTTCAGTAGCAACTAGAGGTTGCTTAGCAACTACACGTAGAGTTTCTAAATTAAAATATTCTTCAATGTCGCGTCCGTTCACGACAACACGTCCGTTACCAGGAACTAAACGAACACGTGCTACTGAACTTTTACGACGTCCTGTACCGATATATTGTACCTGTGCCAAATTAATTTACCTCCTTAGAAATTATCCGCGAAGTTCATAAACTTCTGGTTTTTGTGCTTGATGTGGATGTTCGCTACCTTTGTATACGTTAAGCTTCTTAAACATTTGACGACCTAAAGTGTTTTTTGGAAGCATTCCTTTAATTGCACCTTCAAGCATTTGTTCAGGGCGAGTTTCAATCATTTCCTTAGCAGTACGTGATTTTAATCCACCTGGATGTCCTGAATGACGGTAATATACTTTATTCTCTAGTTTGTTACCAGTTAATTGAATCTTTTCAGCATTAATGATGATTACATGATCACCTGTGTCAACATGTGGTGTAAATGTTGGTTTATGCTTACCGCGAAGAATTGAAGCTACTTCGCTAGCAAGACGACCTAAAGTTTGGCCTTCAGCATCGATTACTAACCATTTACGCTGAATATCTGAAGCCTTCGCCATATAAGTTTGACGCATTGTATTCCCTCCTAAAAAATCTTTCGTTCATTTCATTTTCTAAAGTTTATTTTCACACGATTAGTTTCGGGGCTAAAATCGTGGCGTGATCTTTGAAAATGTACCATAGGTAATAATATAACATTTACGGATTCAATGTCAAGAAAATGTTACACCTGGAGAAGTTGCTTTTAAGTTATTTACCTAATACCAGACTTTCCACAGATGAAGCCCGTGAGCAGGGGCTGTTTTACCGGCTGCTTTACGGTTTTTTTCTTCTAAAATAACTTTAATATCCTCAGGTTCTAACTTCCCTTGGCCAACCTTTAACAAGGTACCAACAATAATTCGAACCATATTGTATAGAAACCCATTTCCGACAAAGCGGAAAACTATTTCATTATTTTCTTTCCATATCTCAATCTCTTCAATCGTTCGAACTTTATTCTCTTTATCGGACTTCGTCGAGCAAAACGATGTAAAATCGTGTGCCCCCAGCAGATATTTGGTTGCTTCGATAATTCGATCAAGATTGATAGCATACGGATAATAATAGCTATGATTTTTGCGAAAAACATCTCGTTCTTTTTGATTCAATAAAAAATAACGATACTCTTTTTTCACGACATTATATCTGGCATGAAAATCTGTATTTACATTCTCGATCGTCAGGGCGACGATGTCATCAGGGAGCAAAGTATTTAAAGCCATCTGATAGCGGTCTACAGGAATCGATAAGGGGCTGTCAAAATGGATTACTTGTCCATGTGCATGAACGCCTGCATCCGTTCGTCCCGATGGGTGGATGCGAATTTCCTCACCCTTATGAAGCTTAAACAAAGCTTTCTCAATATCACCTTGGACTGTTCGCCCATTTGATTGGACTTGAAATCCTGAAAAGTTGGTTCCATCATATGCTATTGTACATTTCAACCGGTTCATTTTTATCACCTTTATGACCGCAACATAATTAGTAAAATGGTCATGGCTCCCAATAATATAAACACACTGTTATCTGAGGCTTTCCAAACTAATTCCCTAAGCTTGGTCCTTCCTTCCCCACCACGGTACCCTCTTGCCTCCATCGCCAGGGCTAAATCTTCAGCCCGCCTGAAGGCACTGATGAATAAAGGTACTAATAAGGGAACTATGGCCTTAAAGCGCTCCTTTAAAGAACCTGTTGTAAATTCAACACCACGGGCTGATTGCGCTTTAATAATTTTTTCTGTTTCTTCCATTAAGGTTGGAATAAACCGCAGTGAAATAGACATCATTAAAGCAAGCTCATGGGCCGGTACACCAAATCTTTTAAATGGAGAAAGCAATGATTCCATACCATCTGTTATCTCAATTGGTGTTGTCGTTAAGGTAAGTAAACTAGTTACCATAATCAAGAGAATAAAACGCAATGAGATGAAAACCCCTTGCCTAATACCTCCTTCATGAACCGTCAACCAACCGAAATCAACTACAACATCGCCTTCTTTTGTCATAAATAAATGTAGAATCAAGGTAAATAACACAATCCATAAAATCGGCTTCAACCCTTTATAAATATACCCGATCGGAACCTTCGAGAGTAAAATGCTGGTAATTGTGAATAATACTAGTATGGAATAGGTTGTAATATTATTGGCAAGAAAGACGATAATGACAAAGAAAAAAATAGTTAAGATTTTAGCACGAGGATCCATTCGATAGATAAAGGAGTTCCCTGGTACATACTGTCCAATAATTACATTTTTCATTTGCCGAGCTCCATCTCCTCTCTCGCAAGCAACTTAAGTGTATGATCTGCGACTTTCTCTACCGTAAAGGCCTGCGGCAATGGCTTCTTGACTGCATCAGAGAGGGATCTCATGAATTGAACAGACTCGGGAATATCTAACCCAACCTTATTCAGTCTTTCAGGCTCTTGAAATATTTCCGATGGTGTTCCTTGCATATAGACTGTCCCTTTATCCATCACGATAATATGGTCAGCATAAAAGGCAGCATCCTCCATACTATGAGTAACAAGGATCGTTGTCAATTTCGCTTTGTCATGCATCATTTTAAACATATCCATTATTTCTTTACGACCGCGCGGATCAAGACCAGCTGTCGGCTCATCCAAAATCAGCACCTCAGGCTCCATCGCCAATACACCAGCAATAGCCACTCTTCGCATTTGTCCACCACTTAAATCAAATGGCGATTTCTCTAATACAGATTCAGGTAACCCGACTAACTGTAAAATCTCTCTTGCTTTTCTTTTGGCCACTTCTTCGGACACGCCAAAATTCATTGGACCAAAACAGATATCCTTTTCAACCGTTTCTTCAAAGAGTTGATGTTCGGGATATTGAAAAACAATACCGACCTTTTTGCGCAAGCTCCGTAGGTCTTTTTGCTTTTCAGGACCGATGATCCGATCACCAATTGAAATCTTCCCACTAGTTGGTCTTAAAAGGCCGTTAATATGCTGTATTAACGTTGATTTACCTGAACCTGTATGTCCAATCACCGCTTGAAAGGTTCCTGATGGAATCTTAATATTTAAATCAAATAAGGCCTTTCTTTCAAAGGGGGTTTTAGGGTTATATACATGCTCTACATTTTCGAATATAATGTCCATAGTTCATTCACCAAATCTCGTTGTTTTAAGTGGGATTTTGATAACTTAACACCTTTTTCTTTGAGCAATTGTGAAAGCTTAACTGTAAATGGTAAATCAAGACCTAATGAAACCAACTCGTCGCCTAGTTCGAAAATTTCCTCAGGGGTTCCTTCGGCATATTTCTGTCCACGATTCATGACTATGACACGATCTGCTTGGGTGACCTCTTCTAAATCATGAGTTATTGAAATAACACTCATTTGACCCAATTGCTGTTGTAGGTTGCGGACCGTCTCAATTACTTCTTTACGACCGAGTGGATCCAACATCGATGTCGCCTCGTCCAAAATCATAACGGCTGGCTGCAAGGCTAAAACACCAGCAATGGCAACACGTTGTTTTTGGCCTCCAGATAATCGATGTGGTTCATGATTAAGAAAGTCAGTCATTCTAACCCGTTCGATGCTGTCTTCAATGCGCCCGATCATGTCCTCTCGTGGTATTCCATTATTCTCTAATCCGAAGGCTACATCATCTTTAACCGTTGTTCCCACGAATTGATTATCCGGGTTTTGGAAAACCATACCTACTCTTTTTCTAATATCCCAAATTGTATCATTATTTAATTCAATTCCTTCAACAATAACCGAACCGCTTTCGTGCATTAAAAGACCGTTCAATATTTTGGCTAATGTAGATTTCCCGGAACCGTTATGTCCTACTATAGCGAGCCATTCCCCTTTATATACAGGAAAACTAACCTCATTTAAGGCCCAATCTCCGTCATTAGAGTATCGAAATTTTACATTTTGAACTGCAATAATTTCTTCCTTATTCATTAAGCATGTCACCCACTGTCCGATGTATAACAAAAAAGGGCATAGACTCAGATCTTTTTCGTAAGATTCTGTCTCGCCCTTTTAGAAGAAGTATAAAATACGCCTTGGCGTATTTATGCCCGGATTTTATCGAGCTTGCTCGATAATTACCTTTAAAATCCGAGGCATCCGCCGGAGGCTTTAATTTTATTCAGCAAGCTGAATAAAGTTAAACTAATTCAATAATAACGACTGGAGCACCATCACCACGGCGTTGACCAAGTTTAAGAATACGAGTGTATCCACCTTGACGTTCTTCGTAGCGTTTTGCGATGTCATCGAAAAGTTTTTGAACTGCATATTCGCCAGTTTCTGTGTTTGCTACTTCATTGCGAATAAAAGAAGCAGCTTGTCGGCGTGCATGTAAATCTCCACGCTTACCAAGAGTGATCATTTTTTCAACAATTGAACGAAGCTCCTTCGCTTTCGCTTCTGTCGTTTCGATACGCTCATTGATAATTAAATCTGTAGCAAGATCACGGAAAAGAGCTTTACGTTGAGCTGATGTACGACCTAATTTTGCGTAAGCCATCTCTAGTGTCCCTCCTTTGTTGAAGTTTTGTCCATATTACTAAATGGAATTTATTCGTCTCTTCGAAGACCAAGTCCAAGCTCTTCCAGCTTAGCCTTAACCTCTTCCAAGGATTTTCTTCCAAGGTTTCGAACTTTCATCATATCTTCTTCTGTCTTATTTGCTAATTCCTGAACGGTATTAATACCGGCACGTTTTAAGCAGTTATAAGAGCGAACAGATAAATCAAGTTCTTCAATTGTCATTTCGAGAACCTTTTCCTTTTGGTCCTCTTCTTTTTCAACCATAATTTCAGCATTTTGGGCTTCATCAGTCAAACCAACGAAGATGTTTAAATGCTCGGTTAAAATTTTTGCTCCAAGCGAAACAGCTTCTTCTGGTCGAATGCTACCATCTGTCCAAACATCCAGAGTCAACTTGTCAAAATTTGCTACCTGTCCAACCCGTGTATTTTCAACTGTATAAGTTGCACGAGATACCGGCGTATAGATTGAATCGATTGGGATCACACCGATTGGTTGGTCCTCACGCTTGTTTGCATCAGCAGGTGTATAACCACGTCCACGTTTAGCGGTTAGTCGCATACGTAGGTTTCCGTTCTTTCCTAGTGAAGCAATATGAAGATCAGGATTTAGTATCTCAACATCGCTATCGTGTGTAATATCAGCGGCTGTTACTTCCCGTTCGCCTTGAATATCAATTTCTAATGTTTTTTCTTCATCAGAATAAATCTTTAAAGCTAATTTTTTGATATTCAAAATTACAGTTGTAACATCCTCTATCACACCTTCAATTGTAGAGAATTCATGTTGAACACCATCGACTTGAATGGATGTTACAGCAGCCCCAGGGAGAGAGGATAGTAAAATACGACGTAAGGAGTTTCCTAAAGTGGTACCATATCCACGCTCAAGCGGTTCGACAACGAATTTACCAAAGGTAGCATCATCGCTGATTTCAACCGTTTCGATTTTTGGTTTTTCAATCTCTATCATTCAATAAACCCTCCTTCAAAACGTCGAAACCTCGGCTAGGGTCACTAAAGTTAGCCCTAACCGAAATTCCCCATTAGGCAATTCCCAAATGTGCACAACAAATTCCTAATTATCTGTTAGTCCGTTTCTCTTAGTAAAAAGATAGTATAAAAAAACTGTTATCATATCCCATTATAGACAGGGATTCAAAATATATACAGATTAATTATACACGGCGACGTTTTGGTGGTCGGCAACCATTATGAGGTACTGGAGTTACGTCACGGATAGCTGTAACTTCTAAGCCTGCAGATTGTAGTGCACGAATCGCAGCTTCACGTCCAGCTCCAGGACCTTTAACTGTAACTTCTAATGTTTTCATACCGTGCTCCATAGAAGCTTTTGCAGCAGTCTCTGCAGCCATTTGTGCAGCAAAAGGTGTAGATTTACGAGAACCTCTGAAACCTAATGCACCTGCACTTGACCAAGAAACAGCGTTACCGTGAGCATCAGTAATCGTAACGATTGTATTATTGAATGTAGAACGGATATGCGCTACGCCAGTTTCTATATTCTTTTTTACACGGCGTTTACGAGTGTTAGTCTTACGAGCCATTTACAAGTTCCCTCCTTTACTTTATTTCTTCTTATTAGCAACTGTACGACGAGGACCTTTACGCGTACGAGAGTTATTTTTAGTATTTTGTCCACGAACTGGAAGACCACGACGATGGCGAAGTCCACGGTAAGAACCGATTTCGATTAGACGCTTAATGTTAAGGGATACTTCACGACGAAGGTCACCTTCCACTTTGTGGCGGTCGATAATTTCACGGATTTTACCTAACTCATCTTCAGTTAAATCACGAACACGAGTATCTTCTGAAACACCAGCTTCAGCTAAGATTTTCTGTGCAGTTGCACGGCCAATACCGTAAATATAAGTTAATGAGATTACTACACGCTTTTCGCGTGGAATATCTACACCTGCAATACGTGCCATTTAAAGTTGCACCTCCTCTTGTTTAGCCTTGTTTTTGTTTATGCTTAGGGTTTTCACAAATAACCATTACTTTCCCTTTACGACGAATAACTTTACATTTTTCGCATATTGGTTTAACGGATGGTCTAACTTTCATCTTTTGAACCTCCTTATGTTACGGAGTGCTATTTTATTTGTAACGATATGTGATCCGACCGCGAGTTAAATCGTATGGAGATAACTCTACAGTCACCTTATCACCTGGCAAAATTCGAATGAAATGCATGCGAATTTTCCCTGATACATGTGCTAATACAGTATGGCCGTTCTCTAGCTCCACCTTAAACATAGCGTTCGGTAGAGTATCGACAATCGTACCTTCTACTTCAATGACATCCTCTTTAGCCATCAAGCTGCTCTCCCTTCTCAAAATCAGTAATTTGCTCATTGACAAACTTTGAAACAGCAAACCTTAGCTTTCCATTTGTCACACGACCAGTTTCACTAATACTGTTCTGAACTTCCGGAGAAACATAATCAAAAAACTCAAGATGATTAATGTTCTTTTTCTTTGGCCGATCAAATTTACGTTTATCACCATCAGCGATAAACACGAAACGCTCATCGAGGACTTGTAACACTATTGCAAACTGATCAGTATCTCTTCCTTGTAGAATTTTGACCAACTGACCTATTTGCGGACTCGAATCAGGTTCGTTCACCCATTATCACCTTCACTTAGGCTTTTGTTAAAATTTCAAATCCAGTTTCAGTAATCGCAATTGTGTGTTCGAAATGTGCACACATCTTGCCATCTACTGTAACAACAGTCCAGTTATCTGAAAGTGTCTTTACATAGCGTGCACCTGCATTAACCATAGGTTCTACAGCAAGCACCATACCAGGCTTTAACCGTGGCCCTTTGTTAGGAGGTCCATAATGTGGAATTTGCGGATCTTCATGCAGATCCTGCCCAACTCCATGCCCCACGTACTCTCTAACAATGGAAAAACCGTTTGCCTCTACATATGTTTGAATCGCATGAGAGATATTCGATAATCGTACACCGGCTTTTGCTTCATCTAGACCTTTATATAAAGAGTCTTCTGTAACTTCTAGTAGTTTCTTTGTGTTTTCATCTATGGTTCCTACCGCATATGTCCATGCTGAATCCCCATGGTAGCCATTGTATTTTGCTCCGATATCAATAGAAATAATATCGCCGTCGCGAAGAACACGATCCCCGGGTATACCGTGCACTAGTTGGTCATTCACAGACGCGCATATACTTCCAGGAAAACCGTTGTATCCTTTAAAGGATGGAATTGCATTATAGGATCGTATGGTCTTTTCAGCTATATTGTCTAATTCCTTGGTCGTAATCCCCGGTTGTATATATTTTTTAAGCTCTTCATGTGTTAGTGCAACAATTCTACCTGCTTCACGCATAATCTCAAGTTCTCGCTCAGTTTTGCAAATGATCATCCAATTAAGCCCCCAAGGAGTTCATCTAAATCTTTAGCAACGACTTCAATATCTTGATCTCCGTTAATATTACGTAAGTAACCTTTTTCATTATAGAAATCAAGTAATGGTTGTGTCTGCTTGATATTTACTTCTAAGCGATTTCCAACAGTCTCTGCATTATCATCAGAACGTTGGTAAAGTTCGCCCCCACACTTGTCACAAACGCCTTCGTTAGCAGGAGGATTAAATACCATATGGTATGTAGCCCCACATGACTTACAAATACGACGTCCTGTTAAACGCTCCATTAACTTGCTAGTGTCAACTTCAATATTGATAACATAATGAATTTGACGATCTAGTTCAGTTAAAAGTACTTCAAGTGCTTCAGCTTGAGGAACTGTTCTTGGAAATCCGTCTAGTAGAAAACCTTTTTTACAGTCATCCTTAGCTAGACGCTCCTTCACAATCCCGATTGTAACTTCATCTGGAACAAGTGCGCCTTGATCCATAAATGATTTTGCTTTTATCCCTAATTCTGTTCCCTCTTTAATAGCGGCACGGAACATATCCCCTGTAGAAATATGTGGTATAGCATATTTTTCTACGATTCTTTCCGCTTGTGTCCCTTTTCCAGCTCCCGGTAACCCCATCAATACTAGATTCATCTTTCAACCCCCCATTATTCTGGCGAGGTGCAGGTAAGTGAATTACTTACCGCTACCTCCTATATCCTATTTCAAGAATCCCTTATAATGTCTCTTTACTAGTTGACTTTCAAGCTGTTTCATTGTCTCCAGCGCTACGCCGACTACAATCAGTAAACTTGTTCCACCAATTTGAACAGATTGCGGTAATCCCGCAATATTTATAAAGAAAACAGGAAGTACAGATATAACTGCCAGGAATATGGATCCTACGAAAGTTAGTCTATAAAGAATGCGAGTTAGGTACTCCTGAGTACTTTTTCCTGGTCTTATACCCGGAACATAACCACCTTGTTTTTTAAGGTTTTCTGCCATTTGCTCAGGATTAACTTGAACAAATGTGTAGAAATAGGTAAAAGCAACAATTAATGCTACATATACAATCATACCAATTGGATGAGAGTAGTTAAACGTCGTCTGAATCCAAGTGGTAACGTTATTTTGTCCAAAAAATCCCGCAATTGTCGGCGGTGTTATTAAGAACGAAATCGCGAAGATTACCGGAATAACACCAGCTGCATTAACCTTTATCGGAAGATGAGTTGACTGTCCGCCAACTGGACTACGATTTACAAGTCTCTTCGCATACTGGATCGGAATTTTCCGAAGTGCTTGTGAGATAAAAATCGTTCCAACGATAACAGCTAAAACTGCCACCAGTAATAATACGACTGTTACAATGCGTAGAAAGAGTGCTTCACCAGCACCTTCGATTTGCTGTGCATAGATTTGGTTCACTGCTGTTGGAATGGCAGCAACGATACCTGCAAAGATCAGGATTGAAATACCATTACCGACTCCGTGAGAGGTAATAAGTTCACCCAACCAGAGCAGGAATGCTGTCCCGGCAGTTAACACTAATGCAATTAATAAATATGTTGGTACTCCAGGGTTTTTAATTAAACCTGGAAATAAGTTGTTAAATCCGATAGACATACCAATTGCCTGGATAAATCCAAGTACTATGGTCCCGTAGCGGGTAAACTGAGCTAACTTACGACGGCCAACCTCTCCTTGTTTAGACCACTCAGTAAATTTAGGTACTACATCCATTTGTAAAAGCTGAATAATAATGGATGCAGTAATGTATGGCATGATACCCATTGCAAATATCGAGAAGTTTTTTAACGCTCCACCACCGAATGTATTCAGAAGTCCAAACACACTTTGGTCGGAAAGCTTAATAACTTCTGTATTTACACCTGGAACTGGTATAAAACTACCGAGCCTAAAAACTACGAGCATTAATAAGGTGAATACAATTTTACGCCGTATTTCACCTACTCGCATAAAATTGGAGATTGTCTCAAACATTAAACCACCTCAGTTTTACCGCCAGCTGCCTCGATCGCTTCTTTAGCTGCGCTTGAGAACTTATGTGCTTTAACAGTAAGGTTCTTTTCTAACTTACCATTTCCTAGTATCTTCACACCATAATTCAACTTGCTAACAACACCAGTTTCAAGCAGTAATTCAGGAGTTACCTCTGTACCGTTCTCGAATCGATTTAATGTTTCAACATTAACAATCGTATAGTCTTTACGGTTAATGTTTGTAAATCCACGTTTTGGTAAACGTTGGAATAGAGGCATTTGTCCACCTTCAAATCCAGGACGTACACCGCCGCCTGAACGAGCACCTTGACCTTTATGACCTCTACCTGATGTTTTACCATTACCTGAAGCCATACCACGTCCTACGCGATTACGCTCTTTACGAGAACCTTCTGCTGGTTTTAACTCATGTAGTTTCATTCTTGCACCTCCTCTTTATTTCAACTTTAAATATTAAACTTCTTCAACTAATACTAAATGTGATACTTTATTAATCATTCCACGAATTGCAGCATTATCTTCGTGAACAACAGTTTGATGTAATTTACGTAAACCTAAAGATTTTACAGTAGCTCTTTGGTTTTCTGGACGACCAATTACACTGCGTTTGAGGGTGATTTGTAATTTATTAGCCATTTTTTTCCCTCCTTATCCTAACAGTTCTTCTACCGTTTTGCCACGTAACTTCGCAACTTCATTAGCACGTTTAAGATCTTTTAAACCTTCAACTGTTGCACGTACCATATTAATTGGGTTATTAGAACCTAATGATTTAGAAAGGATGTCACCCACACCAGCTAATTCTAGTACGGCACGAACAGGACCACCAGCGATAACTCCTGTACCTTCAGAAGCAGGCTTTAATAAGACATTACCTGCACCAAATCGACCGATAACCTCATGCGGAATTGTAGTTCCGACGATAGGTACATTGATTAAGTTTTTCTTAGCATCTTCGATTGCTTTACGAATTGCATCAGGAACTTCTTGTGCTTTACCAGTTCCGAAACCTACATGACCATTTTTATCACCAACAACGACTAGCGCAGCAAAGCGGAAGCGACGACCACCTTTAACAACCTTTGCAACACGGTTAACCGTAACCACGCGCTCTTCAAGCTCTAATTTATTTGGATCAACAAGACGCATTTATTTCCCTCCCTTGTAATTAGAATTCAAGACCAGCTTCACGAGCAGATTCTGCTAAAGCTTTGATTCTTCCATGATATAAGTAGCCACCACGATCAAAGACTACCTCTTTAACACCTTTTTCAAGTGCACGTTTCGCAACTAATTCACCGATCTTTTGAGCTGCTTCAACGTTTCCAGTTGATTCAAGACTTAAATCTTTTTCAACAGTAGATGCACTAGCTAATGTAACTTTATTAACATCATCGATTAATTGAGCATAAATATGCTGATTTGAACGATATACGTTTAAACGTGGGCGCTGTGGTGTTCCGCTTACTTTAGCACGAACACGACCATGTCTTTTCTTACGCACAGCATTTTTGTCTAGCTTAGTAATCATTCCGGATTCACTCCTTTCTTCTACTTTAAGAAGCGTTATTTCTTAGCAGTTTTACCTTCTTTACGACGTACGAATTCACCTTCGTAACGAATACCTTTACCTTTATATGGCTCTGGTGGACGAACTGCTCTAATATTTGAAGCAATTGCGCCAACGCGCTCTTTATCAATACCTTTAACAATGATCTTTGTATTAGAAGGAACTTCGATTTCGATGCCTTCTTCTGGCTGAATTTCTACTGGATGAGAATAACCAACGTTAAGAACTAGTTTGCTACCAGCCTTAGAAGCACGGTAACCAACCCCGATTAAATCAAGAGTTTTCTGGTAGCCGTTAGTTACACCTTCAACCATATTTCCAAGGATTGCACGTGTTGTACCGTGTAAAGAACGATGTTCTTTATTGTCTGTTGGACGTTCAACTGTAAGAACATTGTCTTCAACTTTAATTGTCATTTCAGGATTAAAAGCACGTGTTAACTCGCCCTTAGGTCCTTTTACTGTAATCACGTTACTGTTGTTTGTTAAAGTAACGCCTTGTGGAATCTCAAGTATTTTCTTACCAATACGAGACATTTATTGCACCTCCATTCATGAAAAAAATCTTACCAAACGTATGCTAGGATTTCTCCGCCAACTTGTTTTGCACGAGCATCTTTATCTGTTAAAACACCGCTAGATGTTGAAACAATTGCAATACCTAATCCGTTAAGTACGCGAGGTACTTCGTTAGCTTTTGCATAAACACGTAAACCAGGTTTACTAATACGTTTCAAACCAGTAATTACACGCTCATTGTTTGCGCCGTACTTAAGGAAAATACGGATAATTCCTTGTTTGTTGTCTTCAATATACTCAACGTCACGTACAAATCCTTCGCTCTTAAGGATTTCAGCGATATCTCTCTTAAGTTTTGATGCAGGGATTTCTAACTTCTCGTGACGAACCATATTCGCATTACGGATGCGAGTAAGCATATCTGCAATTGGATCAGTCATAACCATATTATTTACCTCCTTCCCAAATTAAGGGTTTACCAACTTGCTTTTTTAACACCAGGGATTTGACCTGCGTATGCTAATTCACGGAAACAAATACGGCAAAGTTTGAATTTGCGTAATACTGAATGCGGACGACCACAGCGTTCACAACGAGTATATTCTTGAACAGCAAACTTTTGCTTGCGTTTTTGCTTAACGATCATTGATTTTTTGGCCACGAATTTCCCTCCTTTTTAATTACTTTTGAAACGGCATGCCCATTTGAGTTAATAACTCACGAGCTTCTTCATCTGTATTAGCAGTAGTAACAATAACAATGTCCATACCGCGTACTTTAGATACTTTATCGTAATCAATTTCAGGGAAAATTAACTGCTCTTTAACACCTAGTGTATAGTTACCACGGCCATCGAATGATTTCTTAGATACACCTCTAAAGTCACGAACACGAGGTAAAGAAACAGAAACTAATTTATCTAAGAATTGATACATGCGTTCACCACGAAGGGTAACTTTCGCACCGATAGGCATTCCTTCACGTAATCTAAAACCTGCAATTGACTTTTTCGCTCTAGTTACAACAGGCTTTTGACCTGTGATAGCAGCTAATTCTTCAACAGCATTATCTAATGCTTTTGAGTTTTGAACTGCATCACCAATACCCATGTTGATAACGATTTTTTCAAGCTTAGGTGCTTGCATAACTGATGTATAGCTAAACTTGCTCACAAGAGCTGGAACAACTTCTTTATTGTACTTTTCTTTTAGGCGATTCACTAGTCGCGACCTCCTTTCTTTACAAACTATTTATCTAATACTTCACCTGATTTTTTTGCAATACGTACTTTCTTACCATCAACAACTTTGTAACCTACACGAGTAGGATTGCCAGTCTTTGGATCGATTGGCATTACATTTGATACATGAATAGGTGCCTCTTGGCTCATGATTCCACCTTGAGGATTCATTTGAGATGGCTTTGAGTGTTTTTTAATAACGTTCACGCCTTCTACTAAGACACGGTCCTTTTTCGGATATGCTTCAAGGATTACACCTTGTTTGCCCTTGTCTTTACCAGAGATCACTTGTACCTTATCACCTTTTTTTACATGCATCTTATAGCACCTCCTTCAAGGCAAAAAATAAGATCTTTATAGTACTTCTGGAGCTAATGAAACAATTTTCATAAAATTTCTTTCACGTAACTCACGAGCCACTGGGCCAAAGATACGTGTACCACGTGGACTCTTGTCATCACGGATAATTACACATGCATTTTCATCAAAACGAATATATGAGCCGTCTCCACGACGTGCACCACTCTTTGTGCGTACAATTACAGCTTTAACAACGTCACCTTTTTTGACAACGCCTCCTGGTGTTGCTTGCTTGACAGTACATACAATAACATCACCGATATTAGCTGTCTTTTTGCCAGAGCCACCAAGAACTTTGATTGTTAAAACTTCACGTGCACCTGAGTTGTCAGCAACTTTTAATCGAGTTTCCTGTTGAATCATCGATTAGTACCTCCTTTCGGAACACAAATTATAACCGAACTTTATTGTTAGATAATTACTGCTTCTTCTACTACTTCAACTAAACGGAATCGCTTTGTAGCTGAAAGCGGACGAGTTTCCATGATCTTTACAATATCACCAATTTTAGCTTGGTTGTTCTCATCATGAGCTTTATACTTTTTAGAGTATTTAACACGCTTGCCGTATAGTGAATGTTTTTTGTAAGTTTCAACTACTACAGTGATCGTTTTATCCATTTTGTCGGATACAACACGACCGACATATACCTTACGTTGGTTGCGTTCACTCATTTACGCTAACCTCCTCTCGATTATCGATTGTTAACACCAAGTTCTCTTTCGCGAATAATCGTCTTCATACGAGCAATCGCCTTGCGTACCTCACGAATACGAGTAGTGTTCTCTAATTGACCAGTCGCAAGCTGGAAACGAAGGTTAAATAATTCTTCTTTTAAAGATTTTACTTTTTGTTCAACTTCGGCAGTGGTTAAATCACGGATTTCATTAGCCTTCATTAGTTTCACCACCAATATCTTCGCGTTTTACAAACTTACATTTAACAGGTAACTTGTGTGCAGCAAGACGTAAAGCTTCACGTGCTACTTCTTCAGATACACCTGCAATTTCAAACATAACTTTTCCTGGTTTTACTACCGCTACCCAACCTTCTGGAGCACCTTTACCGGAACCCATACGTACTTCTAATGGTTTCGCTGTAAATGGCTTAGATGGGAAGATTTTAATCCAAACTTTACCGCCACGTTTCATATAACGAGTCATTGCACGACGAGCAGCTTCAATTTGACGGTTAGAGATCCAAGATCCTTCAAGTGATTGTAAACCGAACTCACCGAAGTGTACTTCAGTACCGCCTTTAGCGCGACCACGCATATTTCCGCGGTGTTCTCTACGATACTTAACGCGTTTTGGTAATAACATTATTGGTTTCCTCCTTCCTCATCTTTCGTTGCTCTTTTCTTAGTAGGAAGAACTTCACCACGATAGATCCATACTTTAACACCTAACTTACCATAAGTAGTGTCAGCTTCTGCAGTACCATAGTCGATATCCGCACGTAATGTATGAAGTGGTACAGTACCCTCACTATAATGTTCTGAACGAGCGATGTCAGCTCCGCCTAAACGACCTGATACCATTGTTCTGATTCCTTTTGCACCAGCACGCATAGCACGTTGGATAGCTTGCTTTTGTGCACGACGGAATGATACACGATTTTCTAACTGACGAGCAATATTTTCAGCAACCAATGTTGCATCGATATCAGCTTTTTTAACTTCCATAATGTTAATGTGAACTCGCTTGCCGCTTAATTCGTTAAGTGCTTTACGAAGAGCTTCGACTTCTGTTCCACCTTTACCGATAACCATTCCTGGCTTAGCAGTGTGGATAGCGATATTCACACGGTTTGCAGCACGTTCGATTTCGATTTTAGAAACAGCTGCATCTGATAAACGTTTGCTAATATATTCACGGATTTTAATATCTTCATGTAATAGATCAGCATAATCTTTACCAGCGAACCATCTTGATTCCCAGTCACGAATTATACCAACACGAAGTCCGTTAGGATTTACTTTTTGACCCACTACTATCCCTCCTTACTTTTCAGATACCACTACTGTAATGTGGCTAGTACGTTTGTTGATTGCACTCGCACGTCCTTGTGCACGAGGTCGGAAACGTTTTAAAGTTGGACCTTCATCAACGAATGCTTGAGAAACTACTAAATTATTTACATCCATTTCGTAGTTGTGCTCTGCATTTGCGATAGCTGATTTTAATACCTTCTCGATAACAGGAGAAACTGTTTTTGGCGTATGGCGAAGAATCGCAATAGCTTCACCCACTTGCTTTCCTCTGATTAGATCAATAACCATACGAGCTTTACGAGGAGCAATACGAACAGTTCTCGCGATCGATTTAGCTTGCTTCACTTCCATTCAAGTACCTCCTCTCTACTAACGTCTTGTTTTCTTATCGTCATCCGCATGACCTTTATAAGTGCGGGTAGGAGCAAATTCGCCCAATTTATGACCAACCATATCCTCAGTCACGAATACTGGAACATGCTTGCGTCCATCATAAACAGCAACTGTGTGCCCGATAAATTCTGGAAAAATTGTAGAACGACGAGACCAAGTTTTAATAACTTGTTTTTTGTTAGACTCGTTAAGTCCTTCAACCTTCTTCATTAAATGATCATCGACAAATGGTCCTTTTTTCAAGCTACGACCCATGAATGAACCTCCCTTCGTGATTGCACCACGGTTCTAATGAACCGCAGAACAATCGCGTTATTTTTTACGACGACGAACAATAAATTTGTCTGACGCTTTGTTTTTCTTACGTGTTTTAGCTCCAAGTGTTGGTTTACCCCATGGAGACATAGGTGATTTACGACCGATTGGTGCTTTACCTTCACCACCACCGTGTGGATGGTCATTAGGGTTCATTACAGATCCACGAACAGTAGGACGAATGCCTAACCAACGAGAACGACCTGCTTTACCAACGTTTACTAGTTCATGCTCTAAGTTGCCTACTTGGCCAACTGTTGCACGACATGTCGCTAAGATTTGACGAACCTCACCTGACATTAAACGAACTAATACATATTTACCTTCTTTACCTAATACTTGAGCTTCAGCACCAGCAGAACGAACTAATTGTCCACCGCGACCTGGCTTTAACTCAATATTATGAACCACAGTACCAACCGGGATATTTTGTAATGGTAATGCATTACCAACCTTAATATCCGCTTCCGGACCTGAGAATACTTCTTGACCAACTTTTAAACCTTTTGGCGCAATGATATAACGCTTTTCACCATCAACATAGTTGATTAACGCGATGTTTGCAGTACGGTTTGGATCGTACTCAATAGTAGCAACGCGTCCTGGTATTCCATCTTTATCGCGTTTGAAATCGATTATACGATATTGACGCTTATGTCCGCCACCATGATGACGTGTTGTGATTTTACCTTGGTTATTACGTCCCGCTTTTTTGTGTAACGGTGCAAGTAATGATTTCTCTGGTGTGTCAGTTGTGATTTCAGCGAAATCTAAAACTGTCATACCACGACGACCGTTTGACGTAGGATTATACTTTTTAATCGCCATTTCGGTTTCCCTCCTTCACTATCATTTTATGCTTCGAAGAATTCCAATTCTTTGCTATCAGCAGTTAATTTTACGATTGCTTTTTTACGCTTTGGTGTAGTACCTGTATAGCGACCTACACGCTTAAATCTACCGTCATAATTTTGAACGTTAACTTTTTCAACTTTTACGCCGAAAATTTGCTCAATAGCTTGTTTTACTTCTGTTTTGTTAGCTCTTGTATCTACTTCAAATGTGTATTTCTTTTCACCCATTAATTCAGTAGAACGTTCAGTTATCACGGGGCGCTTAATAATATCACGAGGATCTTTCATTATGCAAGCACCTCCCCAACTTTTTCTGCTGCTTCTTTTGTAATCACCATTTTGTCATGGTTCATTACATCCAAAACATTCACTCCATTAGCGTCTACAACAGTAACACCAGGAATGTTACGTGCTGATAACTCGATTGTTTGATCTGCATCAGCTGTTACGATTAGTACTTTCTTATTTAAAGATAGAGCATTTAACACTTGAACCATGTCTTTTGTTTTTGGTGCTTCAATTGTTAAATTTTCTAGTACTACTACATCATTTCCTAAAACTTTTGTAGAAAGTGCTGATTTAATAGCTAAACGACGTACTTTCTTAGGAAGTTTAAATGAATAACTTCTTGGTGTAGGTCCGAATACAATACCCCCACCTCTCCATTGTGGAGAACGAATTGAACCTTGGCGTGCGCGTCCAGTTCCTTTTTGGCGCCATGGCTTTCTTCCGCCACCGCTTACTTCAGAGCGGTTTTTTACTTTATGTGTACCTTGACGGCGTGTTGCACGTTGCATAATAATTGCATCAAAAAGTACATTGTTGTTTGGCTCAATACCAAAAACCGCATCAGAAAGTTCAATTTCACCTACTTGTGAACCTGCTTGATTATAAAGTGCTACTTTAGGCATCTAATTTCCTCCTTTCCGAACAATTATTTGTTACCTTTAACCGCACTAAGGATTTTTACATAGCTCTTTTTAGCTCCAGGAACATTTCCTTTTACTAAAATAATATTACGTTCTGCATCTACTTTAACAATCTCAAGATTTTGAACAGTAATTTGCTCTCCACCCATTTGTCCAGGTAACAATTTACCTTTGAATACGCGGTTTGGAGCAACTGGTCCCATCGAACCAGGACGACGGTGATAACGAGATCCGTGAGCCATAGGGCCGCGAGATTGGTTATGACGCTTGATCGCACCTTGGAATCCTTTACCTTTTGAAGTTCCTGTAACGTCTACAAGCTCACCTTCTGAAAATAAATCAACTTTGACTTCCTGACCAACTTCATACTCCCCAGCGTTAATACCGCGGATTTCACGGACGAAGCGCTTAGGAGCTGTATTTGCTTTTGCTGCATGACCCTTTTCAGGTTTGTTTGTACGAGATTCCTTTTTGTCAGCGAATCCTAATTGGATTGCCTCGTAACCATCAGTATCAACAGTTTTCTTTTGTAGAACAACGTTTGCTTCAGCTTGAATAACTGTTACTGGGATTAAATCACCGTTTTCAGAAAACACTTGAGTCATACCAATCTTTCTACCTAAGATTCCTTTGGTCATTAGTCACACCTCCTGAATTAATATCGTTTTTATTTTAAATTAAAGTTTAATTTCAATGTCTACACCAGATGGTAAGTCTAAACGCATTAAAGAATCAACAGTTTGTGGTGTTGGATTGATAATGTCGATTAGACGTTTGTGTGTACGCATTTCGAATTGCTCACGAGAATCCTTGTATTTGTGTACCGCACGAAGAATTGTGTAAACCGCTTTTTCTGTTGGCAACGGAATCGGACCAGATACTTTTGCACCAGAACGTTTTGCAGTTTCAACAATCTTTTCAGCTGATTGATCAAGAATTCTATGATCGTAAGCCTTTAAACGTATACGAATTTTTTCTTTTGCCATTATTTTCCCTCCTTTATCGCCCATTTTAGAATAGACATACTCCGTGGAAATTTCCTCACACTCGCCATGGCAAAGGGGCCGGGTGTGTCAGCAACCTTCCACATCATAGCTGTAAACGACCAACATTCACTATTATATAAAAAAATACAATAGTTTGCAACAAGAAAAATATTTTATTTACTTCCTTTGTGCACTTTTACAATTATACACACTGGGTAGAGGGAAAACAAGGTGTTTGGCTGATGTCTAACAATTCTAATTAAGAAAAAAAGAAAGCAGTCAGCACTAGCTGACTGCTTTCTTTTTTGTATTAATTACTCAATGATTGAAGCAACAACGCCAGCGCCTACTGTACGTCCACCTTCACGGATTGAGAATTTTGTACCTTCTTCGATCGCTACTGTAGTGATTAGTTCTACAGTCATTTCGATGTTGTCACCAGGCATAACCATTTCTACTCCTTCTGGTAACTTGATGATTCCAGTTACGTCAGTTGTACGGAAATAGAACTGTGGGCGATAGTTTGAGAAGAATGGAGTATGACGTCCACCTTCTTCTTTTGATAATACGTAAACTTCAGCTTTGAAAGTTTTGTGTGGTGTAATTGAACCTGGCTTAGCAAGTACTTGACCACGTTGGATGTCATCACGTGCAACACCGCGAAGTAATGCACCAATGTTATCTCCAGCTTCAGCATAGTCAAGAAGCTTACGGAACATTTCAACACCAGTTACAGTTGTGCTCTTAGCTTCTTCAGCAAGACCAACGATTTCAACTACGTCACCAACTTTAACTTGGCCACGCTCAACGCGTCCAGTAGCAACTGTACCACGACCAGTGATTGAGAATACGTCCTCAACTGGCATCATAAATGGCTTATCAGTGTCACGAACTGGGTCTGGAATGTAGCTGTCAACAGCATCCATAAGTTCGATGATTTTAGCTTCCCACTCAGCTTCTCCTTCAAGAGCTTTAAGAGCAGAACCTTTAATTACAGGGATATCATCGCCTGGGAAGTCATACTCAGAAAGTAAGTCACGAACTTCCATTTCTACTAATTCTAATAATTCTTCGTCGTCAACCATGTCACACTTGTTCATGAATACTACAAGGTAAGGAACACCAACTTGACGAGAAAGTAGGATGTGCTCACGAGTTTGTGGCATTGGACCATCAGTAGCAGATACTACTAGGATACCGCCGTCCATTTGAGCCGCACCAGTGATCATGTTTTTAACATAGTCAGCGTGTCCTGGGCAGTCAACGTGTGCGTAGTGACGCTTTTCAGTTTGATATTCTACGTGAGAAGTTGAAATTGTAATTCCACGTTCTTTTTCTTCTGGAGCTCCGTCGATTTGATCATATGCACGAGCTTCTGCACCACCAGACTTAGCAAGTACGTTTGTGATAGCGGCAGTAAGAGTTGTTTTACCATGGTCAACGTGTCCAATTGTCCCGATATTAACATGCGGTTTTGAACGGTCAAATTTAGCTTTTGCCATTAGAGATTTCCTCCTTAAAATTTATAATGATTTATTGTTTTTTTATATATGTAAGGGGCGGGAATTCAAGGAATTCCCAATTACCAACTTACTATAAAATTTAAATTAATGCAATATTAATGCTGATTATGCACCAGTATTTTTCTTGATAATTTCTTCAGCGATTGACTTAGGAACCTCTTCGTAATGATCAAAGTGCATTGAGTAAGTTCCGCGTCCTTGAGTGTTTGAACGTAATGCAGTTGCATAACCAAACATTTCAGAAAGTGGAACCATAGAACGAACTACTTGTGCGTTACCACGAGCTTCCATACCTTCAACGCGACCACGGCGTGAAGTTACATCCCCCATGATATCACCCATGTATTCTTCTGGTACTGTAATTTCAACTTTCATCATAGGCTCTAAAAGAACTGGGTTACATTTTGTTTTAGCGTTTTTAAGTGCAAGTGATGCTGCAACTTTAAACGCCATTTCGTTTGAGTCTACATCATGGTATGAACCATCGAATAATGTAGCTTTAACATCGATTAATGGATAGCCAGCAAGGATACCGTTCTGTAATGCATCTTCTAATCCTGATTGGATTGCTGGTACGTATTCTCTTGGAACTACACCACCGACGATAGCATTAACAAATTCAAATCCTTTACCTTCTTCATTAGGCTCGAATTTAATCCATACGTGACCGTATTGTCCACGTCCACCTGACTGACGTACAAACTTACCTTCTACCTCAGCAGCTTGACGGAGTGTTTCACGGTAAGAAACCTGTGGTGCACCCACGTTAGCTTCAACCTTAAATTCGCGTCTCATACGATCAACGATGATATCTAAGTGAAGCTCACCCATACCAGAAATGATAGTTTGTCCTGTTTCTGGGTTTGTTTCTGTACGGAATGTTGGATCCTCTTCAGCAAGCTTTTGAAGTGCAATACCCATCTTATCTTGGTCTGCTTTCGACTTCGGCTCAACTGATAAAGAGATAACCGGTTCTGGGAATTCCATTGATTCTAAGATAACTTGATTCTTTTCATCACAAAGAGTATCACCAGTTGTTGTATCTTTTAAACCAACAGCCGCTGCGATATCCCCGGCATAAACCTGCGGGATTTCTTCACGGTGGTTTGCGTGCATCTGCAGGATACGTCCTACACGTTCACGCTTACCTTTTGTAGAGTTGATTACATATGAACCAGAATTAAGGATACCTGAATACACGCGGAAGAAAGTTAACTTACCAACGTAAGGGTCTGTCATAATCTTAAACGCAAGTGCTGAGAATGGCTCATCATCACTTGCATGGCGCTCAGTCTCTTCTTCTGTATCAGGAAGTGTTCCTTTAATTGAAGGAATATCAATTGGTGCTGGTAAATAATCGATTACAGCATCAAGCATTAATTGAACACCTTTGTTCTTAAATGCAGTACCACAAAGAACTGGGTAGAATTCAACGCTTAATGTACCTTTACGAATAGCTGCTTTAATTTCATCATTAGTAAGCTCTTCACCTTCAAGATACTTCATCATTAATTCTTCATCTAATTCAGCTGCTGCTTCGATTAATTTTCCACGATATTCTTCAGCTAAATCCTTCATATCTTCAGGGATATCAGCTACTGTGATATCTGTTCCAAGGTCATTACCATACATTGTAGCTTTCATTTCGATAAGATCAATAATTCCTCTGAACTCATCTTCAGCTCCGATCGGTAATTGAATTGGATGTGCATTTGCACCTAGGCGATCACGAAGTGTTTTAACTGAATATAAGAAGTCCGCACCCATTTTATCCATTTTGTTAACAAATACAATACGTGGAACTCCATAAGTTGTTGCTTGACGCCAAACTGTTTCAGTTTGCGGTTCTACACCTGATTGTGCATCTAATACTGTTACCGCACCATCTAATACGCGAAGTGAACGTTCAACTTCAACGGTGAAGTCTACGTGTCCTGGTGTATCAATGATGTTAACGCGGTGACCTTTCCACTGTGCTGTTGTTGCAGCAGAAGTGATTGTGATTCCACGCTCTTGCTCCTGCTCCATCCAGTCCATTTGAGAAGCTCCTTCATGAGTTTCTCCAATTTTGTGGATACGGCCAGTATAGAAAAGGATGCGCTCCGTAGTAGTTGTTTTACCGGCATCGATGTGTGCCATGATGCCGATATTACGTGTATTTTCTAAGGAGAACTCTCTAGCCATCTATACTTCTCCTTCCTTTTTAGGAAATTAATTAGTAGGTTTATTTTACCAACGATAGTGTGCGAATGCTTTGTTAGCTTCTGCCATTTTATGTGTATCTTCACGTTTCTTCACTGATGCACCAGTATTGTTAGCAGCATCAAGGATTTCGTTCGCTAAACGCTCTTCCATTGTTTTTTCGCCGCGATTACGTGAATATTGTACTAACCAACGTAATCCTAGAGTACTACGACGCTCAGGACGAACTTCAACTGGAACTTGATAGTTAGCACCACCTACACGGCGTGCACGAACTTCAAGTACGGGCATGATGTTCTTAAGAGCTTGTTCGAATACTTCCTTTGGATCATTGCCAGTACGTTCTTTGATGATATCAAACGCATTATAAAGAATTGTTTGAGCTTTACCTCTTTTACCATCAACCATGATTTGATTGATTAAGCGTGTGATAAGCTTTGAATTGTAAATCGGATCAGGTAATACGTCTCTACGAGTTACAGGACCTTTACGTGGCATATGATACCCTCCCTTCGTTAATTTTATTTAAATGTATCGATTATTTTTTAGCTGCTTTTGGTCTCTTAGTACCATATTTAGAGCGGCCTTGCGCACGGTTGTTAACACCCGCAGTATCTAATGCACCACGTACGATGTGATAACGTACCCCCGGAAGGTCCTTTACACGACCGCCGCGGATTAATACTACACTGTGCTCTTGTAGGTTATGGCCAATTCCTGGAATGTAAGCTGTTACCTCGATTCCATTTGTTAAGCGTACACGAGCATATTTACGTAACGCTGAGTTTGGTTTCTTAGGAGTCATAGTTCCTACACGAGTACAAACACCGCGCTTTTGTGGTGAAGAAAGATCTGTTTGTTCTTTCTTCATGCTGTTATAACCTTTGTTTAACGCAGGAGATTTAGATTTTATAACCTTGCTGCTGCGTCCCTTACGAACTAATTGGTTCATAGTAGGCATTTTGTTTTCCTCCCTTCTTTTTTATGTCCACATATCCAGGTGGTTCATTTTTTAGCCAAAAACAATGTTTTTGTTAGAGCGGCGTAAACCGCTCCACAAAAACATTTTTAGGCTTTTATAGCAACTGTTGCAGCTCCAACTTCGATCCCGCACGCTTTACCAAGCTTTTTCATTGAATCAACTTTCACGACTGGAATTCCATTTTCTTCTGCTGCTAGCAGTACTTTATTTGTCACACGCCGATCAGCATCATCGGCTATGATGACTTCGGATACTTCATTTTCCTTTATGGCTTTAAGAGTTTGTTTTGAACCGATAACAAGACCCTTTGCCTGTGATACTTTATCATAAGACATGTGTAGATATCCTCCAAAGCATCTGTAATAAAAACACCTTTGTTATAGTAACATTCTCAAGAAATAAAGTCAACAGATTATTTATTCTTTTGAGATCAAATCCTTCTCATCTATCGAAGAATGCACACTATCATTCAGCTTATCGTATCTTACCTTTCGATATCTTGTCATTCCTGTACCTGCTGGAACAAGCTTACCGATGATAACATTTTCTTTAAGCCCTAACAGTTCATCGCGCTTTCCTTTGATTGCAGCATCTGTTAACACCCGTGTTGTTTCTTGGAATGAAGCTGCTGATAGGAACGATTCTGTTTCTAGAGATGCCTTAGTTATACCGAGAAGAACCGGTCTTGCGACAGCTGGTCGACCACCCTGCAATAGGACAGATTTATTTGCTTCTTTAAATTGATGGATATCCAGCAATGAACCTGGAAGCACATCACTATCACCAGCATCAACAACACGTACTTTACGAAGCATTTGGCGAACCATAACTTCAACGTGTTTATCACCAATTTCTACCCCTTGCATACGATAAACCTTCTGTACTTCACGCAGCAAGTATTCCTGAACGCCATCCACACCACGAACTTTTAATAATTCCTTAGGATCAATAGAACCTTCAGTTAATTCCTGTCCAGCAACTACTCGGTCACCTTCAGCAACTTTCAGTCTTGAACCGTATGGAGCTGTGTAGGAGCGGCTTTCAACCTGACCTTGAATAACGATTTCTTGTTTATCTTTAACTTCATTAATTTGTGAAACAATCCCTGGTATTTCAGAAATAACTGCTTGACCTTTAGGATTACGTGCTTCAAATAATTCTTGAATACGCGGTAAACCTTGTGTGATGTCATCTCCCGCAACCCCGCCGGTATGGAATGTACGCATCGTTAACTGTGTACCAGGCTCCCCGATTGATTGAGCAGCGATAATACCAACAGCTTCTCCAACTTCCACATCCTGACCAGTTGCCAAGTTGCGACCATAACACTTCTTACAAACACCAGCACGTGTATCGCAAGTAAAGGCTGAACGGATTTTCACCTGTTCTACACCTGAATCCGCAATCTGTGTAGCGATGTCTTCGGTGATTAGCTCATTGCGTTTGATGATGACTTCATTTGTTTCAGGATGCTTAACCGTTTCAAAAGATGTACGTCCAACTAAACGTTCATATAAATTTTCAATTGTTTCTGTACCATCTTTAAGTGCACTGACAATTAGGCCTCGGTCTGTTTTACAGTCATCTTCACGAACGATAACATCCTGTGCAACATCAACAAGACGTCTTGTTAAATAACCTGAGTCGGCTGTCTTTAAGGCAGTATCAGCAAGACCTTTACGAGCACCGTGTGTAGAGATGAAGTACTCTAATACGGTTAAACCTTCACGGAAGCTTGATTTAATCGGTAACTCAATAATTCGACCAGCCGGGTTAGCCATAAGTCCACGCATACCTGCCAGCTGAGTAAAGTTAGAGGCGTTACCACGAGCTCCTGAGTCACTCATCATGAAGATTGGGTTTCTTATATCTAAGCTATCCATTAGTTTCTTTTGGATTTCGTCCTTTGCCGTACTCCAAATTGAGATTACGCGATCATAGCGTTCTTCATCTGTGATTAAACCGCGTCTGAATTGCTTCATAACGTTCGCAATCTTATCTTCGGCTTTCTCAAGGATTTCCTGTTTCTCAGGTAATACTACGATGTCAGCAACCCCAACCGTAATACCAGCTTTAGTAGAATACTTAAAGCCAAGGTCTTTCATGCGGTCTAACATTTTTGAAGTTTCAGTGATATGAAATCTCTTAAATACTTCAGCAATGATGTTTCCTAAATACTTTTTCTTGAAAGGCGATACTAAGTCACGGCTTTCAATCTCTTCTTTAATATTTGTTCCAACTGGGACAAAATATGTTTCAGGCGTTTTAACCTCTAAGTTTTCCTTTGTTGGTTCATTAATGTATGGGAACGATTTTGGCAGGATTTCATTAAAAATCAATTTCCCTACAGTTGTTAATAATAACATTCCATTTTGCTCAGCCGTAAATGTTGAATTGCTCAAGGAACCAGCAGCTACCGCAACACGTGTATGTAAATGCACATAACCGTTATAATAAGCAATCAACGCTTCGTTAGTATCCTTGAAAATCATTCCTTCACCAACGGCGCCAGCACGTTCAATTGTTAAATAGTAATTTCCAAGAACCATATCCTGTGATGGTGTAACAACTGGCTTTCCATCCTTAGGGTTCAAGATGTTTTGAGCGGCAAGCATCAATAACCTCGCCTCAGCTTGTGCTTCAGCAGACAATGGTACGTGAACAGCCATTTGGTCTC
Organism: Schinkia azotoformans; assembly: GCF_035811335.1. Classification (NCBI taxonomy): domain Bacteria; kingdom Bacillati; phylum Bacillota; class Bacilli; order Caryophanales; family Bacillaceae; genus Schinkia; species Schinkia azotoformans. The sequence continues at coordinate 25,939 of NZ_JARSMD010000020.1, read as the reverse complement.
CGTCAAAGTCAGCGTTATAAGCTGTACATACTAACGGATGGAGGCGAATTGCACGACCTTCAACAAGTGTAGGTTCAAATGCTTGAATACCTAATCTGTGTAGTGTAGGGGCACGGTTTAATAGAACTGGGTGTTCTTTAATAACCTCTTCCAACACGTCCCAAACCTCAGGCTGAACTCTCTCAATCTTACGCTTAGCGCTCTTAATATTATGAGCCAACCCTTTACCAACAAGTTCCTTCATTACAAACGGCTTAAATAGCTCAAGTGCCATTTCCTTCGGCAATCCACATTGGAACATTTTAAGGTTTGGACCTACTACGATTACGGAACGACCAGAGTAGTCAACACGTTTACCCAAAAGGTTTTGACGGAAACGACCTTGCTTCCCTTTTAACATATGTGACAATGATTTCAACGGACGATTTCCTGGTCCGGTTACAGGTCGACCACGGCGACCATTATCAATTAATGCATCAACCGCTTCCTGCAGCATTCTTTTTTCGTTTTGAACGATAATGCTTGGGGCACCTAAATCTAATAGACGTTTTAGGCGGTTATTACGGTTGATTACCCGACGATATAGGTCGTTAAGGTCAGACGTAGCAAAACGACCACCATCCAATTGAACCATTGGGCGCAATTCCGGCGGAATAACTGGAAGAACATCTAGGATCATCCATGATGGATCATTCCCTGAGTTACGGAATGCTTCAAGAACCTCTAGTCGTTTAATCGCACGTGTACGACGTTGCCCTTGAGCAGTGCGCAATTCTTCTTTTAATTGATCGACTTCTTTATCTAAATCAATATCTTGTAGCAGCTTACGGATCGCTTCTGCACCCATTTGAGCTTGGAAGGATTGACCGTACTTTTCACGGTATGTTCGATATTCCTTCTCTGAAAGCAGCTGTTTCTTTTCTAACGCTGTATTTCCTGCATCTGTTACTACATAAGATGCGAAATAAATAACCTCTTCAAGCGCGCGAGGGGACATGTCCAAAGCTAATCCCATACGGCTTGGAATTCCCTTGAAATACCAAATATGTGATACTGGCGCAGCTAATTCGATATGGCCCATACGGTCACGACGAACTTTGGCACGAGTTACCTCAACACCACAGCGATCACATACAACACCTTTATAACGCACTCTTTTATATTTTCCGCAATGACATTCCCAGTCCTTTGTTGGACCAAAAATACGTTCACAGAATAAGCCGTCTTTTTCCGGCTTTAAAGTACGGTAATTAATTGTTTCCGGTTTTTTCACTTCTCCAAATGACCATGAACGGATTTTATCAGGTGAAGCTAAACCAATTTTCATATATTCAAAATTATTTACATCCAGCAAGGGGCCTACCTCCCTTATAAAGTGAAACTACAGACTGCCTCAGGATTTATGATCTGAGACAGCCTAGTCGTTTTCATTGCAATTATAATTAGTGGTAATTATTCAACAGGTGTAACATCTTTTTCTTCAGTAAGGGTCGATTCATTTGTATCTAATACAGCAACATCGCGACCGTCCTCTTCATCGTCGAAATCGCGTAATTCAATTTCCTCTTCATTACTAGATAACATCTTAACATCCATGCCCAAACTTTGAAGTTCTTTGATTAAAACCTTAAAGGATTCAGGCACCCCTGGTTCAGGTACACTTTCACCTTTAACAATAGCTTCATATGTCTTCACACGTCCCACAACGTCATCAGACTTAACAGTTAAAATTTCTTGTAAAGTATAGGCTGCCCCATATGCTTCAAGCGCCCAAACTTCCATTTCCCCGAAACGCTGTCCGCCAAATTGTGCTTTACCACCAAGCGGCTGTTGCGTAACAAGTGAGTATGGTCCAGTAGAACGAGCATGAAGTTTGTCATCAACCATGTGAGCAAGCTTAATCATATACATGATCCCTACTGAAACACGGTTATCAAACGGTTCACCAGTACGGCCATCGTAAAGGATCGTTTTGGCATCTCTAGCCATCCCAGCCTCTTCGATTGTTGCCCATACATCCTCTTCAGTTGCACCATCAAACACTGGTGAAGCCACATGGATTCCAAGATAACGCGCAGCCATACCTAAGTGCAATTCAAGAACCTGCCCGATATTCATACGAGATGGTACGCCGAGCGGATTTAACATGATATCAATCGGTGTTCCATCCGGTAAGAAAGGCATATCCTCTTCCGGAAGTATTCTTGAAATTACCCCTTTGTTACCATGTCGTCCTGCCATCTTGTCGCCTTCATGAATTTTACGCTTCTGCACGATAAAGACGCGAACTAATTGGTTAACGCCAGGAGGCAATTCATCTCCATCTTCACGGTTGAAGATTCTTACGTCAAGAATAATACCGCCGCCACCATGTGGTACTCGTAATGATGTATCACGTACTTCACGAGCTTTTTCACCGAAAATAGCATGTAGTAATCTTTCTTCAGCTGTTAGTTCTGTTACGCCCTTTGGCGTTACTTTTCCAACTAGCAAATCTCCATCCTTAACCTCAGCACCGATTCGAATTATTCCTCTTTCGTCAAGATTACGGAGTGCATCTTCACCGACATTCGGAATATCTCTTGTGATTTCCTCGGGTCCAAGCTTCGTATCACGTGCTTCAGATTCATACTCTTCAATGTGGATCGATGTATAAACATCATCCTTCACAAGGCGCTCACTCATAATGATGGCATCCTCGTAGTTATATCCGTCCCATGTCATAAAGCCAACTAGCACATTTCGTCCTAGCGCTAGTTCGCCCTTATCCATTGACGGACCATCAGCAAGGATTTCGCCTTTTTTGACTTCATCGCCAACTGTAACAATCGGGCGTTGGTTATAGCATGTTCCTTGGTTTGAACGTTTGAATTTCAACAGTTCATATTTATCAAGGTTTCCTTTTACAGTTTGACCGTCTACCTCTGAATAACGACGAACATGAACAAATCCAGCTTCTACATGTTCAACAATTCCGTCATACTTACAAATAACAGCAGCACCGGAGTCTTTGCCGTCAACATATTCCATACCAGTTCCGACAATTGGTGCTTCCGGATTCATTAATGGAACAGCTTGACGTTGCATGTTCGCTCCCATGAGCGCACGGTTAGAGTCGTCATTTTCTAAGAAAGGAATACACGCAGTCGCTGCAGATACTACCTGTTTAGGCGAAACGTCCATATAGTCTACACGGTCTTTTTTAACTACTGTATTTTCACCACGGAAACGAACAACAACTTCCTCATCGAGGAATTCACCTTCATCTGATAGGAGAGCATTCGCTTGCGCAACAATATAATTATCCTCTTCATCTGCAGTTAAGTAATCGATTTGATTTGTAACCTTACCAGTTTCAGGGTCGACCCTACGATATGGCGTTTCTATAAATCCAAATGTATTTACTTTTGCATAGGAAGATAGTGAGTTAATCAATCCAATATTCGGACCTTCAGGCGTTTCAATCGGACACATACGGCCGTAGTGTGAATAGTGAACATCACGCACTTCAAAGCCGGCACGTTCACGAGTTAAACCACCTGGTCCTAATGCAGATAAACGACGTTTATGAGTCAATTCTGCAAGCGGATTTGTTTGGTCCATAAATTGTGAAAGCTGTGAGCTTCCGAAGAATTCTTTAATCGCCGCGATCACTGGACGTATATTAATTAACGCCTGCGGTGTAATATTATTTGCATCTTGGATAGACATCCGTTCACGTACAACACGTTCCATACGAGACAGACCAATTCTGAATTGGTTTTGTAAAAGTTCTCCAACCGAACGCAAACGACGGTTACCTAAATGGTCAATGTCATCTGTATCCCCTACATGATGTAAAAGATTAAAGAAATAACTGATAGATGCAAGAATATCAGCAGGTGTAATATTTTTTATGCTTACATCGATGTTTGAATTGCCAATGACATTGATCACTTTTTCTCCATCTTGATCCTTTGGAGCAAAAATTTTGATGGATTGAACAGTAATATCTTCATCAATGACGCCGCCATGCGGCTTCAAAACTTTAAAACCGATATTATTTTCAAGATAAGGTAAAATTCTATCAAGCGTACGGCGATCTAACACCGTGCCCTTTTCAACCAACACTTCTCCTGTTTCTGGATCTACTAAAGTTTCAGCAACACGTTGGTTAAATAGACGATTCTTAATATGAAGCTTCTTATTAATCTTGTAACGTCCAACATTTGCCAAGTCATAGCGTTTTGGATCAAAGAAGCGTGAAATTAATAAACTTTTAGCGTTTTCTACTGTAGGTGGTTCACCAGGGCGAAGTCGCTCATAGATTTCTAACAAAGCTTTTTCGGTAGTCTCCGTATTGTCTTTGTCCAGCGTATTTCTTAAATACTCATTCTCACCCAGTAATTCAATAATTTCTTGGTCATTACCAAAGCCAAGAGCACGCAATAGAACTGTTACAGGTAATTTACGCGTACGATCAATACGAACATAAACTACATCTTTAGCATCAGTTTCATATTCAAGCCAAGCTCCACGGTTCGGGATTACAGTCGCTGTAAAGCCCTTTTTACCATTTTTATCAATCTTACCACTATAGTAGACACTTGGTGAGCGAACAAGCTGAGAAACGATAACACGTTCAGCCCCGTTAATAACAAAGGTTCCTGTTTCTGTCATTAAAGGGAAGTCACCCATAAATACATCTTGTTCTTTTACTTCACCTGTTTCCTTGTTGATTAAACGAACCTTCACTCTTAAAGGTGCAGAGTATGTAACATCTCGTTGTTTTGATTCACCAACAGAATATTTTGGCTCACCTAAACTATAATCAATAAATTCAAGTGATAGGTTACCAGTAAAATCCTCAATCGGAGAAATATCTTGGAACATTTCTCTGAGCCCCTCATCTAGGAACCACTGATAAGATGAGAGTTGAATTTCGATAAGATTTGGTAATTCTAGCACCTCGCTAATTCGCGCATAGCTCCTGCGCTGGCGGTGGCGTCCATACTGAATTAGTTGACCCGTCAACTGATTCACCCCTCAAAATAAAACGTTTTATTTTAAAAAGCACAAATATCTTTAATAAAAAGATCTTTGAGCCGTGTTACCGATAAAACAGATCCCTTTTACAAAGAAAAAAGGCTTCTAAACAATCAAAAGCACACTAAAGACAAAAATTCCATTTTATTAGCATTACCAATAGGTATACTTTTATACACTTTGTTGTAAATTTGCCTATTATTGGTGTATACATTCATTGGCATTTTATAATCTTATCACAACGAAAAAAAACCGTCAACTTTTTTTTGATTTTATGATATAATATCCCTTTTTCTTTGCAACAACTTCAACTTCATTAAAAAGAGACTTCAATTTTTCAATGGCAGATGGGGCCCCTTGCTTTTTCTGAATGACAATCCACAGTTCCCCATTATCAGCTAAATGTTGATACGATTGTTCGAAAATTTCGTGGACTACCTTTTTCCCCGCCCGAATCGGGGGGTTGCTGACAATAATGGCAAATGAGTGATCCTTCACATTTTCAAAGAGATTACTTTGGTAAATCAAAACATTATTAATTTTATTCTGTTCGCTGTTTTTTCTTGCTAACTGCAATGCTCTTTCATTTACATCTACCATTTCAACCTGACGATCCAGGTTTTCTTTTGCAAGCGTAAGACCAATCGGCCCATACCCACAGCCTACATCTAATATATTCCCCCGGGTAGCAGGCATCATAATTGAATCGATTAATAATTTTGAACCAAAATCAATTTCACTTTTCGAGAATACTCCTAAGTCTGATGTGAAAATAAAAGAATGGCCTTTGAGTTTATATTCAAAGGTGAAAGGCTTGCTTTCTACGGAAGGATTACTTGAATAGTAATGGTCGGTCATTTGTAATGCACAACCCCCTTTTGATAGTATAAAAAAAAGCTCACTCAAATGAGCAAGCTTTCTCTTTAGAAGATTGAACAAAGATCAAATACGCCTTGGCGTATTTGCGCCCAGATTTTTTCGAGCTTGCTCGAAAAACTACCTTTGAAAATCTGAGGCATCCGCCGGAGGCTTTAACTTTATTCAACTGAATAAAGTTAATTACTTAACTTCAACGTTAGCTCCAACTTCGTCAAGTTTAGCTTTGATATCTTCAGCTTCTTCTTTAGATACGCCTTCTTTAAGCGGCTTTGGAGTGTTGTCTACTAAGTCTTTTGCTTCTTTTAAGCCAAGACCAGTGATTTCGCGAACAACTTTGATAACTTTGATCTTTTGGTCGCCAGCGCTAGCTAAGATTACGTCAAATTCAGTTTTCTCTTCAGCAGCAGCGCCACCAGCAACAGCGCCACCCATAACAACTGGAGCAGCAGCAGTTACGCCGAATTCTTCCTCGATTGCTTTTACTAAGTCATTTAATTCTAAAACAGTCATATTTTTAACCGCTTCAATGATTTGTTCTTTAGTCATTTGAATTTTCCTCCTTAATTTTCATTCAGTGTTTTTTTAATAACAGTTCTTAAGCACCTTGTTCTTCTTTTTGATCAGCAACAGCTTTTGCTGCAAGAGCAAGATTGCGGATTGGAGCTTGTAATACGCTAAGCAACATAGAAAGTAAACCTTCGCGTGACGGAAGTTCAGCTAATGCTTTCACTTCTTCTACACTTGCAATTGTACCTTCGATGATACCTGCTTTAATTTCTAAGTCCTCGTGCTTTTTAGCAAATTCGTTAATAATTTTCGCAGGAGCTACTACATCTTCAACTCCGAATGCAACGGCAGTTGGTCCAACTAACTTGTCATTAAGATCGCCGAAGTTAGTAGCTTCAGTTGCACGACGCATCATTGTATTTTTGTATACTTTAAATTCAATGCCTGCTTCACGTAATTGTTTACGTAATTCAGTTACTTCAGCAACATCTAGTCCACGGTAATCAACGAATACTACTGATTTGCTCGCTTGTAACTTATCAGAGATCTCTTGAACTAGTTGTTTCTTTTGTTCAATGACAGCGCTCATCTTTACACCTCCTGTAGAATTTTATACCGTACGTGTTTTAAGGAATATAAAAGCCTCCAACGTCAGTAGACATGGAGGCATAATAGATCCGTTCATTACGAAATGTAACAGATTTATAAACACACCTCGGCAGGAAATTAAGTCCGTAAGGAACACCTACTGTCTACGGTATAATAGTTAATTTAACAACGTTTGTAATTATAACTGTTTAAAATAAGTTTGTCAACTTATTTTCCTAGTAATAATGCAGAAACGTCAACTTTAATACCAGGGCCCATTGTAGAAGCAATTGCAACATTCTTCATGTATGTTCCTTTTGCTGCAGCTGGCTTAGCCTTTTGGATTGTCTCAACGATTGTTGCTAAGTTTCCAGAAAGCTTGTCATCTTCAAATGATACTTTACCAATTGGAACATGAATATTTCCAGCTTTATCTACACGATATTCAACTTTACCAGCTTTAATATCGTTAACTGCTTTTGTAACATCAAATGTTACAGTACCAGTTTTAGGGTTTGGCATTAAACCTTTTGGTCCTAATACACGACCAAGTTTACCAACTTCACCCATCATGTCAGGTGTAGCAACAACTACATCAAACTCAAACCAACCTTGTTGGATTTTAGTAATGAATTCTGCATCTCCAACATAATCTGCACCTGCAGCTTCTGCTTCTTTCACTTTTTCACCTTTAGCAAAAACTAACACGCGTTGAGTTTTACCAGTACCATGTGGTAGAACTACAGCTCCACGAATTTGTTGGTCAGCTTTCTTAGGGTCAACGCCTAAACGGAAAGCAACTTCAACACTTTCGTCAAACTTAGCTGTAGCAGTCTTTTTAACTAATTCAATAGCTTCTTGAACTGGATAAGCTTTTGAACGGTCAACAAGCTTTGTAAGCTCTTGATATCTTTTACCTTTTTTAGCCATAATAAATCCTCCTCGTATGTGGTTATAACGGTTTTACCTCCCACGAATAAAGGTTGCGAGTGTCGATAATCATTCTCTCGCAACCTCTGCCAATTACCTTAGCGACTCACGGGATTAGTCTTCAATAACAATTCCCATGCTGCGTGCTGTACCTTCAACCATGCGCATTGCAGATTCTACACTTGCAGCGTTAAGGTCAGGCATTTTTTCTTCTGCGATTTGGCGAACCTTATCACGCTTAACTGTAGCAACTTTTTTCTTGTTTGGTTCACCTGAACCAGACTGAATACCAGCAGCCACTTTTAAAAGAACAGCAGCAGGCGGAGTTTTAGTAACAAATGTAAATGAACGATCTTCAAATACAGTAATTTCAACAGGGATAATTAAACCAGCTTGTTCTGCGGTACGAGCATTAAACTCCTTACAGAATCCCATGATGTTTACACCTGCTTGACCTAACGCAGGACCAACTGGTGGTGCTGGATTAGCTTTACCTGCAGGAATTTGAAGTTTTACAATTTTAATAACTTTTTTAGCCACGAGACACACCTCCTTAAATAGTCCGTGATGTGGTAAAATTAGGCCCTTTAGACCCTCCCACTCATACTCCTATATATCTACAATAGTCTCTGTAATTTGAGACTCATAGGAAACACAAGAATTTTATCATTTATCCCGTCCAATTGCAAGAACTTTTTTGTCCAGCTTCCGCTTTTCTATTTAAACGGATTGAATTTGTGTAAATTCCAATTCAACCGGTGTTTCTCTTCCGAACATATTAACATGAACCTTAACCTTCTGCTTGTCCATATCAATTTCTTCAATTGTCCCTGTGAAGTTCGTAAATGGCCCCTCAATGACACGTACCGTATCCTTAAGCGAAAAGTCAATTTCAGTTGGCATTTTGTCCAATCCCATTCTTTTAAGGATTACATCAACTTCATCGGGTTGAAGCGGAATAGGTTTAGAGCCGGAACCTGTTGATCCAACGAATCCTGTTACACCAGGCGTATTTCTTACAACATACCAGGAATCATCAGTCATAATAATTTCAACTAATACATATCCAGGAAATACTTTTTTCTTAACGACTTTCTTTTTACCGTTTTTAATTTCTTGCTCTTCTTCTTCTGGAACAACAATGCGGAATATTTTATCTGACATTCCCATTGATTCAACACGTTTTTCTAAATTTGTTTTTACTTTATTTTCATATCCGGAATACGTATGCACAACATACCAGTTTTTTTCCATCATTTAGGACATTTTTAGTCCATTCCCTCCCTAATTGGATATTTCGCTGTCAACCCCATGAAGCAATGCTAAAGCGTTTCCGCTTTTCGAACAAAGACAAAAAAACCCGCGAACGGGTTCTATTTCCTGTATTTCCTTGATTACACAACATTATACCACAATTTATCACAGTGCAATAACTTAACCAAGAATTAAGCGAATTAAAGATGAAATTCCCATATCTACAACGGTAAAAAACAAAGCTACAAATGTAACTGTAACAATTGTTGTTATAGTATATTTAGTTAATTCCTTTTTCTTCGGCCAGCTTACTTTTTTCATTTCGCGGACAACATCACGAAAGAACTTTACGATACGTTGCATGTAGTTACCTCCAACTTCACGTTCAACATTATATAATAGGGTACATTTACCCATTCTTCTTATTCACTTGTAAAACTGTAACATAGTCATAATTTAAATGTCAATGTTAACTTCATTCAAGTGAAGTCTTCGACAAAAAAAGGGAGATTACAGCGTAATTTCCCTTAATTCTAAATATCGTTCCAGCTTTCGTTTTACTCTTTGCAGCGCATTATCGATTGATTTAACGTGACGATTTAAGTCTTCGGAAATCTCTTGATATGTACGCCCATCTAGATAAAGGCTAAGAACCTTCCTCTCTAAATCGCTTAATATCTCAGCCATTTTAACTTCGATATCATCAAATTCCTCTTGATTAATAATCAATTCTTCAGGATCAAGGGCCTTCGTACCTGAGATGACATCAAGCAATGTACGGTCGGATTCTTCATCATATATGGGCTTGTCCAATGAGACATAAGAGTTTAACGGAATATGCTTTTGGCGAGTGGCTGTTTTAATCGCTGTTATGATTTGCCTCGTAATGCACAACTCAGCAAATGCTTTAAAGGATGACAGCTTGTCTTCTTTAAAGTCACGAATCGCTTTATAAAGACCGATCATACCTTCTTGAACGATATCCTCTCGATCTGCTCCAATTAAAAAATAAGACCTTGCCTTTGCACGAACAAAATTCTTGTACTTATTAATCAAGTACTCCAAAGCTTCACTAGAACCTGCGTGGACCTGTTCGACTATTTCTTCATCCTCTAGACGCTCTAAATCTTTGATAGTATTTTCTTTGAGGTTTATGCTCACTCTTTGATCCCTCCGTCCACATCCGATGCATATAGATAGCAATATTATACAGCAGGTAAATTCAGGGAGTCAACCATTCAACGATCTCCCCGACGCCATTTTTCGAAAATTTCAGCAATTTCACCTTTTATTTTAATACGATTTGTTGCTTTTGATTGATTTGTTTCGAGTAAAGACTTATTTATTTTTTTCTCAATCGAATTCATTTCGTTTAACAACTCTCGTGCTGATTTTCTTAAAGCTCCTTGGCCAAATACAACCCATTGTTCGGTATAATCCGATGTAGCAACATGGATTTGTGTTTTTATGTTATTCAGTTCATTGGCCATTTTTTCAATTCTTTCATCAGCAATTTCGTTTTCCTTTGTATAAATCACTTCTACATTGTGGTTTGTTGTTTTTGTTTCAATACCAGGAACTTGGTGAGCATCGAACACAATGATGACGCGGTATCCAGTAAAGGCTTTATACTCTGCCATTTTCTCTATTAATTTATCCCGTGCTCCAGCAAAGTCAGTCTTTTTCAATTCTCTTAGTTCTGGCCAAGCACCAATAATGTTGTAACCGTCGACGATTAGTACATCCATAACCGCTATTCCCCAATAGGATTTCGCTTACGATAAACCTCGTACATTAATAAACTGGCAGCAACTGATGCATTAAGCGATGTAACCTTGCCGACCATCGGCAATCGAATTAAAAAGTCGCATTTTTCACTGATAAGCCTGCCGATTCCTTTCCCTTCACTGCCAATGACGATTGCAAGCGGCATTTTTGCATCCATTTGCCGGAAATCCTGCTTCCCTTTTGCATCTGTTCCTATAATCCAAATGCCCTTTTCTTTTAACTCCTCCATCGTTCTAGCAAGATTCGTAACCCTTGCTACAGGTACATGTTCAATCGCTCCTGTTGAAGCTTTGGCTACAGCAGCTGTCAAACCGACTGCACGGCGCTTCGGTATAATTACTCCGTGAATACCCGCTGCATCGGCCGTTCGGAGAATTGAACCTAAATTATGCGGGTCCTCAATTTCATCCAATATGAGAAAAAAGGGATCCTCATTTTTTGCCGCTGCCTTATTAAATAAGTCTTCAATCTCGGCATATTGGTAGGCTGCAACAGATGCAGCCACACCTTGATGATTCCCTGAAACTGTATGGTCAAGCTTTTGTTTTGGAACATATTGAACAATGACGCCAGCTTGTTTCGCAAGCCCGATAACCTGTTGCATTTGTCCCTTATTAGAGCCCTCTGCAATCCATATTTTATTAATATCCCGCTCTGCTCTTAAAGCTTCTAATACTGGGTTTTTCCCGATGATCCATTCATTATCCATCCGTACTCACTCCTTCCTCATTAAGACTTTACATGAATTAAGTTAAAACCAAATTCCATTAATTCATTTAACCGCTCTTCATTTCCCGATAAATAATGATAGCCTAACAACGCTTCAAACGCTGTGCTATACCGATAGGTTTGAACATCAGTGTTTTTGGGGACAGTCGCCGATTTCGCATTTCTGCCCCGCTTAACAACAGCGACTTCCTCTTCTGTTAACAGATTCTCCTCTATCAAACTGCGAACCATGATTGCCTGAGCTTTGGCTGACACATACTTTGTTGATTCGCGGTGAAGCTGGTTCGGCCTAACTCCACCACTTGCCAACAGATTAAACCTAATAAAGCTTTCAAAAACAGCATCACCCATATAAGCAAGCGCCAATGAATTTAATTGTTTTACATCAATAGTATGGTTTTTTACAAGCACAACATTACATCCTTTTCCAACGTGTTCCTTGCGGTGTATCCTCCAGAACAATGTTCATATCCTTTAATTGATCTCTAATTTGGTCTGCTAGTGCAAAATCACGATTCTTCCTTGCATCAATTCGTTTTTGAAGCAATTCTTCAATCTCTTCATCAAGCAACTCTTTTTCTTTTTGAAGAGTGATGCCGAGTACTCCCGCTAAGTTTTCAAACTGCTCCATAAAGGCATGAATCACTTCTGATGATGTCTGATTTTCTCTTAAATAAATATTGGCTTGTTTTGCTAAATCAAAAAGAACTGAAATAGCATTAGCTGTATTGATATCATCGTCCATTTCAATAATAAACTGTTCATGGATTCCTTCAATAACCTTGAGCCATTCTTCATTTGAGTCTGTTAAACCGGTGCTGACTACCTTACGATAGCTTAAATTCTCATAAGCTGTACGAATCCGTTCCAATCCGCTTTTAGCACTTTCCAACAACTCCTGGCTGAAGTTAATCGGATTTCGATAATGAACTGACAACATAAAGAAACGCAACACTTGTGGATCAATTTGTTTAATAATATCATGCACCAATACAAAATTCCCAAGTGACTTGGACATTTTCTCATTATCTATTTGAATATAACCGTTATGAAGCCAGTAGTTTGCAAAGGTTTTACCTGTTAACGCCTCTGATTGGGCAATTTCATTTTCATGGTGCGGGAATGTTAAATCCTGACCGCCTGCATGAATATCAATCGTCTCGCCTAGATATTTTTTCGCCATTGCTGAACATTCAATATGCCAGCCCGGACGCCCTTTCCCCCATGGGCTTTCCCAATAAATCTCGCCTTCTTTTGCTGCTTTCCATAAAGCAAAATCCAACGGGTCTTGCTTCTTTTCACCAACTTCAATTCGAGCACCGAGACGAAGATCATCAATCGGTTGATGTGACAGCTTTCCATAATCATCGAATTTTCTTGTTCTAAAATAGACATCGCCTTCTGACTCGTAAGCATAGCCCTTCTGGATTAATGTTTCAATAAATTCAATGATGATATCCATATTTTCCATTACACGTGGATGGACATCGGCTTTTTTTACACCTAAGGCTGTTACATCTTCATAAAAGGCTTGGATGAAACGGTCGGCGATTGTTGGAACATCTTCCCCAAGCTCTTTTGCAGCCTTAATTAGCTTGTCATCAACATCTGTAAAATTTGAAACATACTTTACTTCATAGCCTCTGTACTGTAAATAACGGCGAACTGTATCAAAAACAATGGCAGGCCGTGCGTTTCCAATATGGATATAATTGTATACAGTAGGGCCGCATACATACATTTTTACTTTTCCATCTTTAATCGGTTTAAATTCTTCCTTGCTGCGGGTTAATGTATTATAAAATTTAATTGCCATCAAGCATCACTTCCTGACTTTAGTTTATTTATTTCCTTTTTGAGCATATTCATTTGTGATTCCATCTCCGCTAATTTTTCAGCAACCGGATCCGGTAATTCATTATGTTTTAAATCACGAGCCACTCTTACTCCATCTCTTATTACTATTTTCCCTGGAATACCCACTACCGTGGAATTGGGCGGGACGTCTTTTAGAACAACAGAGCCGGCCCCAATTTTGGAATTTTCCTCAATAGTAATCGATCCTAATACCTTAGCGCCAGTGGCGACAAGAACATTATCCTTTAAGGTTGGATGCCTTTTCCCCTTCTCCTTCCCCGTACCGCCCAGTGTTACACCTTGGTATATGGTGACGTTATCACCGATTTCACATGTTTCCCCGATAACAACACCCATACCGTGGTCTATGAAAAAACGTCTGCCAATTTGGGCACCGGGGTGAATTTCAATCCCGGTAAAGAACCGACTTATTTGCGAAATAATTCTCGCTAGGAAGAAGAACTTTCGTTTATATAACGGATGGGCAAGTCGGTGGGCCCAAATTGCATGTAGTCCGGAATAGGTTAAGATTACCTCGATATAGCTTCTCGCTGCAGGATCTTGTTCAAAAATGACTTCGACATCTTCACGTAACATTTTAAACACTTCAATTCCCCCCTATTAGAAAAGCGCAAGCGCCTTGCTCATCGCCGTACAAACTGGAGGGTCTTTGACTTATCGTAGGGAGAAGACCTGAAGTTTGCTAGGCGATAGGCGCTGGAGCTAGACAATGATATGCAAAATTATATACTTTTAATATAAAAAAGCGCCCCTATGCTAATGCACAGAGACGCTTACGCGCGGTTCCACTCTGTTTGGGTAAAAGAACAAGTGCTATTACCCCAACTTCCCCCTTATAACGGCAGAGTCCCGCTTTTATCTACTAGAGTGATCGTTCAATAAAAGACTCAGAGGTGCATTTTCAAGATGGTCCGCTTAAACTACTTTCAGCCGGAGGTAGTTCTCTCTACTAAGCCAAAACAATCTCTACTTTTCCTCATCAACGTTTATACCTATACTATATTAGCTTTTTCTCGAAATGCCAATCAATTTATTTAGGCGGGCAAGAATTTTATCTTTTCCCAACAAGCGAATCGCCTGTGGAAGATCAGGTCCATGGACTTGTCCAGTTGTTGCAACACGTATTGGCATAAATAAATTTTTGCCTTTATGACCAGTTTCCTTTTGCACAGCCTTCATAGCCGCCTTAATGTCTTCAGCCTCGAATGTTTCAAGCTGCTCAACTTGTTGTTTAAAGTTTCTCACGACTTCAGGAACGCTTTCCCCACTTAATACCTCTTTTGCTTCTTCATCGAACTCAATATCTTCCTTGAAGAATAATTCAGTAAGCTCAACAATTTCAGCCCCATAGCTCATCTTTTCCTGATGAAGAGCAATTAAATCACGAGCCCATGCCCTTTGTTCATCTGTAAGATTCTCAGGAAGACGTCCGGCTTTAATTAGATGCGGCAATGAAATTTGAACGAGTCTGTCCACATCTACTTGTTTAATATATTGATTGTTCATCCATGTTAATTTATTTGTATCGAACACGGCAGGTGACTTAGCTAAACGGCTAGGGTCAAAGATTTTAATAAATTCTTCTTTTGTAAAAATCTCTTGTTCCCCGCCCGGTGACCATCCTAAGAGTGCAATAAAATTAAATAAAGCTTCAGGTAAGTATCCTAACTCTTCATATTGCTCAATAAACTGAATGATTGATTCATCACGTTTACTTAACTTTTTATGGGATTCATTTACGATTAATGTCATATGTCCAAAAATCGGCGGTTCCCAACCAAATGCATCATAAATCATCAGTTGTTTTGGTGTGTTAGTAATATGATCATCACCGCGAAGAACGTGGCTCATTTCCATCAAGTGGTCATCAATAACAACAGCATAATTATAAGTTGGAATACCATCCTTCTTAACAATAACAAAGTCTCCAAATCCATTGGAATCAAAGGATACTTCGCCTTTGACAATATCCTTAAAGGCAATTGTTTGATCAGAAGGAACTTTAAAGCGAATGCTGGCTTTACGGCCTTCTTCTTCAAGTGCTTTATGGTCTTCTGCAGACAAGCCACAGCATTTTCTAGAATAAGCTGGTGTTTCTCCTTTTGCCATTTGAGCTTCCCGCTCTTGTTCAAGCTCTTCTTCCGTACAATAACATTTATAGGCTGACCCCTTCGCTAATAATTCTTCCGTATACTTTTGGTAGATTTCGATGCGCTCCATTTGGCGGTACGGGCCATACTCTCCACCTATATCAATGCTTTCATCCCAGTCAATTCCAAGCCAAGTTAAGTATTTAAGCTGGCTTTGCTCCCCACCCTCAATATTTCTCTTAACATCTGTATCTTCAATACGAATAATAAATTTCCCATTTTGATTTCTTGCATATAAATAATTGAATAAGGCCGTACGTGCATTACCAATATGTAAATGCCCCGTTGGGCTTGGTGCATATCGAACTCTAATTTGCTTTGCCATAATTTCAGACACCTTCCGTTTTTTCCTAATATTTCTACTCTAACTTTAAATCTTAATGAATATTACCAAGGTGGTCAAGCTTGTTATTTAGTTAATAAAATAACGGCTTGAGCGGCAATTCCTTCACTGCGGCCGATAAAGCCAAGTTTCTCCGTCGTTGTAGCTTTCACATTGATTTGGCCAATTTCCGCTTCTAAAAGACTAGCAATACGCGCTCTAATTTCCTCAATATATGGTGCCATTTTCGGCTTTTGGGCAATGATTGTACAATCTAGGTTCCCAAGCTTATAGCCTTCCTTTTTTACAAGTGCCCAAACATGCTCCATTAGCTTTGCGGAATCCGCGCCAAGAAAAGCAGGGTCAGTATCAGGAAAATGCTTGCCGATATCACCAAGTGCTAATGCTCCTAAGGCTGCATCACTAACTGTATGAAGAAGTACATCGGCATCAGAATGGCCTAGCAAACCTTTTTCATACGGAATCGTAATTCCGCCGATAATAAGCGGTCTCCCTTCCACTAATTGATGAACGTCAAATCCTTGTCCAATACGAATCATTTGTTTATCTCCCTTTTTTATATTTAGCTAAAATTGCTTCCCCATAAATTAAATCCTCTGGCGTTGTTAGTTTAATATTTTCGTAATCCCCTAATACGATATGTACCTTTTTCCCTAATCTCTCCACTAAACTTGAATCATCCGTACCTAGAAATTGATCGTCTTCTGCCTTTTGGTGTGCATCTAAAATAACAGAAAGACGAAAAGCTTGTGGGGTTTGCACCGACCACAAGCTTGAACGCTCCACTGTTTTTTCTACTATGTTGTTCTGTACTGCCTTAATCGTATCCTTCATAGGCACTGCAACAATAGCCCCCTCATTTCTAGAGGCGCTGTTTACAAGTTTATGAATAATCGATTGTTTAATAAACGGTCTTGCCCCATCATGAATAAGGACAATGGCATCTTCGTCTGGTACGGCCTTCAATCCGTTATAGACACTATTTTGTCTCTCTTTCCCGCCGTTTACTATTTTAAGAACATTTTTAATATGATATTTGCGAATAAGTTCAATAAATAGATTTACCTCATTTTCATTAACGGCTAAGATGACACCTTTGCAGTGTTCATCTTGTTCAAACACATTTAAAGTATGAATAATGACAGGTATTTGATTTAAGGGAATAAAAAGCTTATTCATCCCTGCATTCATTCTTTTCCCTTGCCCTGCAGCAGGTATTACAACATAATAGTCCATCGTCTTCCCCTTATAAAGTCATTATAGTGCTTTCTCTAAAGCCTTGGGCTTAGCAAAAATCATTCGTCCCGCTGATGTTTGAAGGACACTAGTGACCAGAACATCAATACGCTTACCGATATAATCTCTACCTTCTTCGACAACGATCATTGTGCCATCATCAAGATAAGCAATCCCTTGATTATGTTCTTTCCCATCTTTTATAACCTGTACATTTAATTCTTCCCCTGGTAGAACAACCGGTTTTACGGCATTGGCCAGATCATTAATATTTAAAACTGAAACATTTTGCAATTCACAAACTTTATTTAAATTAAAGTCATTTGTAACGACAATGCCGGAAGTGATCTTTGCCAATTTTACAAGCTTGCTATCAACTTCCTGGATTTCTTCAAAATCACCTTCATAAATTTCCACATTAATTTCTAATTCTTTTCGAATTCGATTCAAAATATCCAAGCCACGGCGGCCTCTATTTCGTTTTAAGGCGTCCGAGGAATCGGCAATGTGCTGTAACTCCTCTAACACAAACTGCGGGATAACGATCGTCCCTTCTAAAAATCCGGTTTGGCAAATATCAGCGATACGACCATCGATGATGACGCTTGTATCAAGGATTTTCAATTTCCCCGGTACATATTCTTCTGCTTGATCTGCCTCATTGGCTTGTGGCTTCTTTTTATCTTTTGCCCCAAGCCGTGCTGGAAGCGAAAATAAATTTATAAGCTCTTCACGCTTTTTAAACCCTGTTTGAAACCCTAGATAGCCGAGAAACAATGTTACAAATATTGGAATAATTGTGCTTAACACTTCGAATTTAATACTTTTTAAAGGAATCATAATTAAAAAAGCAACAATCAAGCCTACAATCAAGCCTAAGCTTCCAAATAAAATATCGGTCGCCGGCGCCTTTACCAACGATTCCTCAATCTTACGGATTAAACCAACAATATAATCAGTTAACCAAAATGTAGAAAGAAATAAAATAATTGCTCCGTAAACTGTGCAGGCATAAGGGGACGCAAACCACCCGATATTACCTACATTCATTAACTCTAAAAATAGCGGAAAGTACAAGAACCCTAGTGTTCCGCCCACGATAATAAAAAATAGCTGAACGATTTTTTTAACCATTCCTTCACCTCCTTTTATCATTATTAACTTTTTTTCTATTTTAAAAACATTGTTCGTTACAGAAAAATAATATTTCACTTACTATTTTATATTGAAATGATGATAAATATCAATTTTGTAGGCAGATTACTAAAAATTGCATAAGCTAACGTTCCAAGGTGTGATCTAATGCTTCTGCTACTGTTGAAACGCCGATGACTTCGATGCCCTTCGGAGCTGTCCATCCGCCAATATTTCTTTCCGGTATAATAACCCTCTTAAAACCAAGCTTCGCTGCCTCCTGAACACGCTGTTCGACGCGGGAAACCCTTCTTATTTCCCCTGTTAACCCGACTTCGCCAAACACTACATCTGTTGGGTTGGAAGGTTGGTCACGAAAACTCGAAGCAATACTTACAGCCACACCAAGGTCAATTGCTGGCTCGTCAAGCTTAATTCCACCGGCTACTTTCAGATAAGCATCATAAGCCCCTAATAAAAACCCTACTCTTTTCTCTAGAACAGCCATAATCAAAGACACCCTGTTATGATCAATTCCTGTCGCCATTCTCCGCGGGTTTCCAAAGCTAGTCGGTGCTATTAAAGCCTGAATCTCCACTAACACTGGGCGTGTACCTTCCATCGAAGCAACAACTATGGAGCCAGCAGCACCTTCTGACCGTTCCTCCAAAAATATTTCGGAAGGATTTAGTACTTCCCGTAAGCCTTCTTCCTTCATTTCGAATATACCCATTTCATTTGTTGAACCAAATCTGTTTTTAACCGCCCTTAAAATACGATATGTATGATGGCGTTCCCCTTCGAAATACAAAACTGCATCAACCATGTGCTCAAGTAGTCTTGGACCAGCGATCGATCCCTCCTTTGTGACATGTCCGACTAAGAAAATAGCAATTCCCTTCGTTTTTGCAATTCGCATAAAGTGAGAAGTACATTCCCTTACCTGCGACACACTGCCAGGGGCAGATTGAACCTCAGGATGATAAACGGTTTGGATTGAATCGATAACAACAAAGGATGGATTCATTTCATCAATTGCTTTTTCTATATAAGCTAAATCTGTTTCGGATAAAACGAAAAGGTTATCACTTTCTATACGTAAACGATCGGCCCGAAGTTTCGTCTGGCGAGGAGATTCTTCTCCAGATATGTATAAAACTTTATGATTTCGATTTGCAAGCTGTGAGGATATTTGTAATAAAAGTGTGGATTTTCCAATTCCAGGGTCGCCGCCAATTAACACAAGTGATCCTGGAACAATACCTCCGCCTAAAACTCTGTCCATCTCCTTATACTCTGTATATATTCTCGGCTCGCTAACAGATTGAATGGTGGTAATCATTTGAGGCTTATTTGTTCCAGCTATTGTCTCAGAAGAAGTAACAAATGATTGTCTTCTTGATGATTTTGGGAGCTCTATTTCCTCCACCATTGTGTTCCACTCATTACACCCAGGGCATTTCCCCATCCATTTCGGTGTTTCATAGCCACATACCTGACAGCAAAATTTTGTTTTTTTCTTTGACATGAAAAAATCCCCTCTTAATTAAAGTTACCACATATTGTTAATATTTATGATACCATAACGAATAATGTAATCAAAAAGAAAAAAAGGACGCTTTTGGCATCCTTCCTTAAGTTCAAACACTACTCTGTCTTTACTACATAATCATCATTTTCTACATCAATGATGATTTTATGACCCTTTTGAATAGTCCCTTTTAATAACTCTTCAGATAAGCGGTCTTCAACCTGCTTCTGTAGTGCTCGTCTTAATGGTCTAGCACCATATTCAGGATCAAAGCCTTCATTTGCAATTTTTTCTTTCGCTGCATCTGATAACGCAAAATCAATGTCCTGCTCTTTTAAGCGTTTTGTTAATTCATTCGCCATTAACGTGATAATTTCATTAATATGCTGTTTCTCTAAAGAGTGGAAGACAATAATTTCATCAATACGGTTTAAGAATTCAGGACGAAATGCCTTTTTCAAAGCATCCATTACCTTCGATTTCATGTCCTTGTATTCTTGACCCTCTTGAACATTAAAGCCTACATATTTATTACGCTTAAGCTCGCTTGCACCGACATTTGATGTCATAATCACAATCGTATTTCGGAAGTCAACAGTACGTCCTTTTGAATCAGTTAAGCGACCATCCTCTAATACTTGAAGAAGAATATTAAATACTTCTGGATGTGCTTTTTCAATTTCATCTAAAAGAATTACAGAAAACGGTTTACGACGAACCTTTTCGGTTAATTGCCCCCCCTCTTCATGACCTACATAGCCTGGAGGTGAACCAACTAAACGGGATGTTGTATGCTTTTCCATATACTCTGACATGTCAATGCGGATCAAAGCATCTTCATCGCCGAACATGGCTTCTGCAAGAGCGCGAGCTAATTCCGTTTTACCTACACCAGTAGGGCCGAGGAAAATAAATGAACCGATTGGGCGCTTTGGATCCTTCAATCCGGAACGTGCTCTACGGATTGCTTTTGCTATAGCTTTTACAGCTTCCTCTTGGCCGATTACACGAGAATGGAGAATACTTTCCATGTTCAATAGACGGTCTGTCTCTGCTTGAGCCAATTTAGATACAGGTACTCCAGTCCAAGCAGAAACCACTAAAGCAATATCCTCTGTAGTTACTTCTGAGTTTTCTTTACCCTGTCTTTCTTTCCACTCTTTCTTCGTTTTTTCGACATCTTCACGAAGACGCTGCTCTGTATCTCTTAACGAAGCAGCTTTTTCAAATTCCTGACTTTGAACGGCTGCATCTTTTTCTTTTCTAATTTCCTCGAGCTTTTGCTCTAACTCTTTTAAGTTAGGCGGAGCAGTATAAGAGCGAAGACGGACTTTGGCTCCTGCCTCATCAATAAGGTCGATCGCTTTATCAGGAAGGAAACGATCTGATATATAACGAGCGGAAAGCTTTACGGCCTCTTCAATAGCCTCATCTGTAATGGAAACACGATGGTGGGCTTCATAACGGTCACGTAATCCATATAAAATTTGGATTGCTTCTTCTTGAGTCGGTTCACCAACTTGGATTGGCTGGAACCGACGTTCAAGGGCAGCATCCTTTTCAATATATTTTCGGTATTCATCTAATGTTGTGGCACCGATACATTGCAGTTCCCCACGTGCAAGGGAAGGTTTAAGAATATTGGATGCATCAATTGCACCTTCTGCTCCACCCGCACCAATCAAAGTATGCAATTCATCGATGAACAAGATAATATTGCCTGCCTGGCGAATTTCATCCATCACTTTTTTCAAGCGGTCTTCAAATTCACCACGATATTTAGTTCCGGCAACAACAGTACCCATATCGAGCGTCATGACGCGCTTATTACGTAAAATTTCGGGTACTTCATTTTGAACGATTTGCTGGGCAAGACCTTCCGCAATCGCTGTTTTACCTACCCCAGGTTCACCGATTAAAACCGGATTATTTTTTGTTCGGCGGCTTAATACTTCAATTACACGTTGGATTTCTTTGCCTCTGCCAATAACAGGGTCAAGGCTTCCTTCACGGGCAATTTGCGTTAAATCGCGGGCAAGACTGTCTAATGTTGGAGTATTAGCATTTGCTACCACCCCGCCGGAATGACTGCTGGAAGTAGATTCATTGCTTCCTAACAGTTGTAAAACCTGCTGGCGTGCCTTATTTAAGCTTACACCTAAATTATTTAATACACGGGCTGCAACGCCTTCGCCTTCACGGATGAGTCCAAGTAAAATATGCTCGGTCCCTACATAGGAATGGCCCAACTTTCTCGCCTCATCCATAGAAAGTTCGATCACCTTTTTGGCTCTTGGTGTATAGTGAATCGTTTGACTCGCTTCATCACCCCTGCCAATAAGGGCCTCCACTTCCTCTTGGATTTTTTCCGGCCCAAGATTTAGGGCTAATAGTGCTTTTGCTGCAATCCCTTCACCCTCACGAATAAGGCCTAATAAAATATGCTCAGTCCCGATATTACTATGTCCTAAACGAACCGCTTCCTCTTGTGCAAGTGCCAATACCTTTTGCGCACGTTCGGTAAATCTTCCAAACATCATTTAGATCACTCTCCCATCGAATCCTTTTCTAATTTTAATCGTTCTCGGATTAGAGTTGCTCTCCTTACATCTCTTTCTTCAGGAGCTAGTCTTTTTCCTGCAAATCTCTGTAAAAAACCTGGCTGCGTTAAAATCATTAATTCACTTAATATTGATCTTGAAACATTTTGTATAAATCCTAAATCAATGCCAAGCCTTACATCTGATAAACACCGGGAAGCTTCAGTTGATGGAATGATGCGGCTATTTGCTAAAGTGCCATAGGAGCGCCATACCTTATCTTCAAGCTGGATAGAGGAGGATCTTACAAGCATATCCCGTGCCGAGCGCTCTTGAGCAATGACTTGGGCAACTACACTTTCTAAATCTTTGACAATATCCTCTTCCGACATACCTAAGGTAATTTGATTTGAAATTTGAAATATATTTCCTTGTGCTTGACTACCTTCACCGTATATACCTCTCACAACCAATCCTAGTTGGTTAATGGCAGGTATTATTTTATTCATTTGATTTGTTAAAATGAGGGCTGGCAAATGAACCATTGCAGATGCCCGAAGTCCAGTCCCAACATTTGTAGGACAGCTCGTTAAATAGCCCCTTTTCTCATCAAATGCAAAATCAACTCTTTCTTCGATCCAATCATCAATCGCATTGGCAACCTGTAGAGCCTGGGATAATTGCAGTCCCGGAAATAAGCACTGAATCCTGACATGGTCCTCTTCATTGACCATTATGCTAACCTCTTCATTTTCTGAAAGGATCACTGCCCCTTGCTCTGCATCATCAGCAAGATGAGGGCTGATTAAATGTTTTTCAACTAATACTCGCTTATCAATCGGTTCAAGATCCATCATTTTAATAAGTTCAAATTGACCAAGATTGGGGTTAAAACTGCGGTTTACAATGGACTCCTTCATTAACTCGACAACTTGTTCTAAATCATCCCCAGAAGCTAAAGTAGGAAAAACGATGTCTTTCAGATTTCTTGCTAGACGGACCCTGCTGCTCAGCACAATATCACTATCAGGACCTTCTTGGCTCATCCAAGGGCTTAATGCCTGATTAATAAAACGTTGTAATGACATTTATGAGCGCTCCCCCTCTCTATGCTCACTTAAGAGTTGCTCTAAGGAGCGGATTTTGTCTCTGATTTCAGCCGCTCTCTCAAACTCCTCATTGTGAATTGCTTTTTGGAGCTGTTCCTTTAATTCCACAATTTCCTTCGTTAGATGAAGATTACCGCCTATTCGTTTTGGAATTTTACCTTCATGTGCTGTATTTCCGCTATGAACCCTTCTTAAAATCGGATCTATTTTGTTGCTGAATGTCTTGTAGCAGTTTGAACACCCAAACCTTCCAATCTTAGAAAATTGCTGGAATGTCATGCCACATTGATTACATTGCTCAGTAACAAGATTTCCAAAAGGATTACTGCTTGGGCTTGTAGATAGAGGATAATCTAAATTTAATAAGCCGGAAAGGAGGTTGCTAATCGAAAACCCTCCGGCCCCAGACATAATTTCACCTTTTTCCCTTGCACATTGCTCACAAAGATGCGTTTCCGTTTTCTGTCCGTTAATGATCTTAGTAAAATGGAGCGAAGCAGGGTTTTGGTGACATTCTTGACATTCCATAATTACACCTCTCCCTTTTTTAGGTTCGTTATTGGGTAGTTATTTACTTATATTTTAAGGTGAACAGCATCGATTTCAAAATGTTGGAGCGTAACTCATCTCTACCTGGTAATTCGATTAAAAGCACACTTCGATCAATAGCACTAATAATTAATTTAGCTTCCCTTTGAGAGATTACTTGTTCTTCAAGCAACCTTTCAATTAGAACCTCTGATGTAGACTGCGAAATTCTATTTGGAATAAGTTCAATCATTTGGTCAATTAATTCAGCATGGTCATCTGTTTCGACCTTTATGATCCGAATATACCCTCCTCCACCCCTTTTACTTTCCACTATATAACCTTTTTCAATCGTAAACCGAGTGTTGATCACGTAATTAATTTGTGAGGGGACACATTGGAATTTTTCAGCTATTTCATTTCTTTTAATTTCAACGACATTTTCTTCACTAATATGCAATACCTTTTTTAAATATTGTTCAATAATATCAGAAATATTTCGCATCAATCCCTCCCCTTTCTACTGACTTTGACTTTCTTTGACCATGAATATATTATATAGCCGAATCAAGATTCTTTTCAACTTTTAAGTCTAAGAAAAACACAGTAGTAGCATACCCACTTTTAATGGAGCACAAACGGAGAAATGGGAGATTGCCTCCTACGTTTACATTTTGGGTCTCAATAGATTTGCTGAACATAATCATTTGTCGAGATTTTATCCAGGATTTTCGCACGAATGGATGGGTCCTTCATTTTAATTTCTATTGTTATTTTCTTTTGATCGGCTTCACCTTCATTATTTTTTAATGATTGGATAGATACTTTTTGAAATGATATATCATTCTCTTCCAATACCTGCAATACCTCATTAAGCTTATTGCATTTCTTGTCCATTACAACCGTTAATATTTCCGTATTGCTTGTGGAAAGAATTCTCTTTTCAAACTTATTCAAAAAAATTAAACTTAATAACACAACAATTGTTGTTAGTAGAGCAGGTGCGATCATTCCAACCCCCACGATTAAGCCAATTCCAGCAACAACCCAAATGGATGCAGCTGTTGTTAATCCATGAACGGTAACACCTTTGACTAAGATCGTTCCCGTACCCAGGAAACCGATACCACTAATAACGTAGGAAGGGATTCGTGCCGGATCAAATCTAATATTGGCATTCATATCAATATAGTCTTGAAAGCCATAAAGGGATAAAAGCATCATTAAACAGGAACCCACCCCGACTAACAGATGTGTCCGAAATCCTGCCGGATGTTTTTTGATTTCCCGTTCAAGTCCGATGATTCCACATAATAAGGCAGCTATAAAAATCCTAATCGTCATTACCCAGAAGTCATTTCCTAAAAATTGTTGCAGTTCCATAGTTGAGCCCCCTTTTTTACACGTACCTATCTATATAATTCGCAATTCATTCCGTTTTTTCCTTGTAAATCGAAAATGTATATTTTGTAGCTTTGTTGGAGCGTGGTAAGGAATTTATGTGTACTCTATGTATGTGGTAAAGGATTGGACTTGTGCTTTTTATTGTATTAAAAAGAAATACAAAAAAGAACAGCATTTCTGCTGTTCTTTCGTTTGCTTGGCAACGTCCTACTCTCACAGGGGGACAGCCCCCAACTACCATCGGCGCTGAAGAGCTTAACTTCCGTGTTCGGAATGGGAACGGGTGTGACCTCTTCGCTATCGTCACCAAACATTGTATTGAATTGAAGGTTGTTCCTTCAAAACTAGATAATCTGCATTCATACTTACTTCATTGTCCAGCTACA